>JBEKHU010000184.1:0-6459 GCA_050012115.1 Bryobacteraceae bacterium
TCGAGATGCGCTGCGCCAGCAGCGTCTCGGCGTACTCATCCACCTTGTACATCGGCAGCGTCGACGAGCTCAGCACCAGGTACAGCACAGGCTGCTCGGCCGGATTCACTTTCTGGTACGACGGTGGCCGCGGCATCGTTGGCGGCAGGTTCCCGCCGGCCTTTGAAATGGCCGCCTGGATGTCCTGCGCCGCCGCGTCGATATTGCGTTCCAGCGTGAACTGCACCGTCACCGTCGTGCTGCTCTGCGAGCTCGACGAGCTCATCTGCTGGACTCCAGCCAGTGTCGAAAACTCCCGCTCCAGCGGCGTCGCCACCGACGCGGCCATCGTCTCCGGACTGGCGCCCGGCAGTCCTGCGCTCACCTGGATCGTCGGGTAATCGACACTCGGCAACGCCGCCACCGGCAGCGCCCGGTACGCCACCAGCCCGAACAGCAGGATCGCGAACACCAGCAGCGTCGTCATGATCGGACGCTCGATGAAGATCCGCGACAGGTTCATGACTTGCCCGCTCCCGCCTTCGGCGCCGGCATGCCTCCCGGCGGCAGTGCGAACACATGCATCCCCGGCGCCAGCAGCAGTTGCCCGTCGGTCACCACCGTCTCGCCGGCCTTCACTCCGCTCTCGATCACGATCTTGCCGCCCGCCGTGGCGCCCGTCGTTACCACTCGCGGCTCCACCGACTGGTCGGCCTTCACCACGTACACGAACGAACCCTTCTGCCCGGCCTGCACCGCCTCCGACGGCACCACCACCGCGTCCACGCGGGCGTTCAGCGTCAGCGTCACGTTCACGAATTGCCCCGGCCACAGCGCCCGTTCCGCATTCGCGAACGTCGCCTTCAGCCGAATCATGCCCGTGGTCGTGTCCACCGTGTTATCGATCACGCTCAGCACGCCCTCCACCTGGTGCCCCGGATCGTCCTTCGCCCCCGCCCGCACGCCCAGCCGGTGGCCTTCGCTCAGCCGCCGGATCGCCGCCAGTTGCTGTTCCGGCACGCTGAAGCTCACGAAGATCGGCTCAATCTGGTTGATCACCACCAGCGTCGTATCGCCGTTGGCTTTGACGTAATTCCCGGCGTGCACCAGCAGGTTCCCCGTGCGGCCCGCGATCGGCGAGCGGATCTCGCAGAAGCTCCGGTCGAGCTTCGCCTTTTCCATCGCCGCGACGTCCGCCGCCAGCGCGGCCCGCGCGCTCTCGATCGCCGCCCGGTCGGCGCGCGCCGATTCCTTATACACATCCGCCGCCGTCCGGCTCGTGTCGTACACCGACCGCGCCACGATCCCCGCCTTGACCAGCTCCTCCTGGCGCCGCGCATCGGTCTCGGCGTTGCGCAGTTGCGCCTCGTCGCGGCTCACATTGGCTTCCGCCTGCGCCATCAGCGCGCGGTCCCGCTCCACCGCCGCCTGCGCCTGGCTGAGCGCCTCGTCGTACGGACGCGGATCGATCTCGAACAGCAGGTCGCCCTTGTTGACGTTCTGTCCTTCGGTGAACTGCGCCTTCATCAGCTCGCCGGCGACTTGCGCTTTCACCTGCACGTTGGAAAACGGCTCGACGTTGCCGATCGCCTGCAGCTCCTGCGGAACCGTCTGCAGCTCCGCCGTTGCCAGCGTCGCCGGCATCGCCGGTGGGCCGGTCGGCCCGGCGGCGGTCTTTGGTTTGGAGCAGCCGCCGAGAACGATCGCGGCCAGTACTGCCGCAAAGACTGCTATCCCTCTTGGTTTGGTGAACACGAATCCTCCATCCGGGCGTCAATCTGCAAGGCCGGACTTGAGGCCTGGCCGGAACGATTTGAATACCGTTATGCTACTGACCCGCGCAACTGCGTCGCAAGGCCTATCGCCGCTTTCGGACGGAACGCCGCATTGCGGATTCACCGTGGATACACTGTGCGCGAACCGTGATTTCACCGCAAGACTACGCTGCGTGGACAGCGTTTGTTCCGCAAAAACTGTGCTGCCGGCGGCGGCGATTCCCGGGCTCTGATGCCGCAGGACTGTCTTCGGGACCCCCGCCCGGCCGCGATTCGTGGTGGGATAGTGTCTGGAAATGGATTCGTCTCTGCTCCAGTCGGCGCGCCAGGTCCTCCTGGCCGAAGCCCGGGCGCTCGAGGAGGCCAGCTCGCGCCTGAATGCCGAGTTCGAGCGGGCCGTCGATCTGCTCGCCCGCCACGCCGGCAAGGTGCTCGTCACCGGCATCGGCAAATCGGGCATCATCGCCCAGAAGATCGCCGCCACGTTCTGCAGCGTCGGCCAGCCGGCCGTGTTCCTGCACCCCGTGGAAGCCTTGCATGGCGACCTCGGCCTCTACACGCCCGGCGACCCGACCATCGTTGTCTCCCGCAGCGGCAACACCGGGGAATTGCTGCGCCTGGTGACGCAACTCAAGGCCGTCGCTTCGCCCGTCATCGGCATTCTCGGCGCGCCGCAATCCTCGCTCGGATTGTTGATGGACGTCGTGCTCGACGCCTCCGTCCGCGCCGAGGCCGACCCGAACAACCTCGCGCCCACCGCCAGCGCCAGCGTGGCCATGGGCCTGGGCGACGCCCTGGCCATCGGCCTGATCGAGCGCCGCGGCTTCACGCCCGAGGATTTCGCGCGCTTCCACCCCGCCGGCCAGTTGGGCCGCAACCTGCTTCTCTCCGTCTCCGAAGTGATGCACCCGCTTGCGCAGGTCGCCACCGCCACCGCCGCCGACCCCTTGCGCCAGGTGGTCATCGAGATGACCAGCCGCCCGCTGGGCGCGGCCTGCGTCCTGGATTCCGACGGTCGGCTGGCGGGCCTCATCACCGACGGCGACGTGCGCCGCGCCTTGCGCAAACACGACGACATCCGCGGCGTGCTGGCCGGCGAAGTCATGACCGCCCATCCGGCGACAATCACGCCGGGTGCCAGCATCCACGAAGCGCTGCGCAAGATGGAGAACCGCAGTTCGCAGATTTCGGTGCTGCCGGTGGTCGAGGAGACGGGTCTGTGCGTGGGGCTGCTGCGGCTCCACGACCTGTACCAGCACCAGCCCTCCACTGCCCTGAAAACCACCGACTGATTGGCCCGCAACGAGTCTCGAACGAATCCGGAGGCGCGAAGGATCGACAATGCAACCCTCAGTTGGAGTCATGAACGGGCGCGAGCGGGTCCTGGCGGCGCTGCGCCGTCAACCGGTGGACCGCGCCCCGGTCTGTAATCCAACCTCGGTAGCAACCATCGAATTGATGGATCTCGTCGACGCGCCTTTTCCCGATTCGTGCCGGGACCCGGAACTGATGGCGCGGCTAGCCGCCACCGGCTACACAGAACTGGGATTCGACAGTGTGATGCCCGTGTTTTCGGTCACCCAGGAATCTTCGGCGCTGGGCTGCAACATCCGCTGGGAACCGAAGGATTGGCCGACGGTCGTCATGTCGGCGCCCATCTGGCGCGGGCCGCAGGACATCCGCATCCCATCCGGCCTCCTGTCCCACCCCGACATGCAATGCGTCCTCGACGCGATCCGAATCCTCCGCCGGCAGTTTGGGAATCAGGTCGCCATCATCGGCAAGGTGATGGGCCCCTGGACGCTGAGCTATCACTGCTTCGGCCTGGAGAACTTCCTCCTGATGGCGGCCGAGGATCCCGACAGCACCAGGCTCTGCCTGGAGCGATTGAAGGAGGTGACCGTTCAGTTTGGGCTCGCCCAGATCGAAACCGGCGCGGACGCGTTGTCGTTGCCCGACCACGCCACCGGCGATCTGGTCGGCCCCAATTACTACCTGCGCTACCTGCGCGACCTGCATCACGAGTTCGCCGGGCGCCTCCCGGCGCCGCTGATCCTGCATATCTGCGGGCGCACCCTGGACCGGATGGAGTACATCGCCCAGACCGGGTTGGCGGCGTTCCACTTCGATTCAAAGAACGATCCCGCGAAGTCGATGGCCGTCGTGCGCGGCAGGTTGGCCCTGGTCGGCAGCGTCAACAACCCGGAGACCCTGCTGCGGAAGGGTCCGTCCGAGGTTTGGCAGGAAGTTTACAGGGATCTGGAAGCGGGCATCCCAATCATTGCGCCCGAATGCGCGGTTCCGCTGCAAACGCCTGTTGAGAATCTGAAGCAGATCCCCAAAGCCGTGGCGCAGTGGCACCGCGAGCAGGACGCCAAGCGCAGCAGCCTTTAGAGTATTCCTGACTCGACTGCCACGGCTTCCGCAGAGTCTGCGTTCAACCCCGACAGCGATTCAGCCTGCACAGATCGCGCCGACCGCCCGCAACGCCGCAGCCTGTCAGGTTGTGCCCGCCGCCTTGGCATCGCAGCGGCGGCCTTCGGATGCGCCGTATCATCTGCCAGCCCCGAAGTAAGTGGGATTTGCGGATACCGTCCCGCGTCTCCCGGAAACGAAGTCCTCTACTGGGTTGCTCTTGGTTTAGTTACAACAGGTCGCTCAAAAACACCGCCTCGGCCTTGCGTTGGCAAGGCTCCGCAGCCCGCGAATCGAGGCGTTCCGTCGGCCGCCCGCTGCGACAACATGGCCATGAAGACATCGGTTGACGCAGCTTTCAGATTCAACGCGTAGGGAAGCGAGACCGCCTTTTGCTCGGACGCGCAGGTCCCATTCCTGAGAATGTAGAGATCGTAGTATGCCCCGGCAATCAGTGGCACGTCCTGCGCGACCATCGTCCAAGAGAACGACACGTCGCTGTCGGAGATGTTTGTGAAGACCAGCGCGGCATCGCCCTGCGGAGATTGCCAGGCGCTGCCCAGGATCGAGGGAACGTTGAAGGCCGACGTGTTCGCGCTAGTGTACGGTATATTATTTACCGGCGGCACCGTGTACGTCGGGACGGCAGGTTGCGGAGGACGCAGCATGCGGCCCAGCACCACGAATGGGTACCCGTACGTGGTGCGCAGGTTCACGATGCGCTGCACATATCGAACGAGAGTGGCATCAAACCCACTTAGCTGCCACGGCGCCGGCCAGCCGTGGTCGGCAAAGATCGTAGGGATCTCGCCCCAAACCAGCGGAATCGCAAAGCCGCGCCGGTAATATGGCACATACTGACCATCGATGAACGACAGCATCGAATACGTCAATGTGTAGTCGTGGTACACGGCCTGCCACAGAGGAATATAGGAGAACTTGGCGGGGTCGATGATGGTGCCATTCAGAGTATTTGATTGGTCCAGACCCGTGTTGACCTCGTCCTGCCCGCTGTCGGTAAGACCAATGAACGTCTCCGCATAGAATTCGCCGCCCATGGCGAAATCCGGATTCACGGCACGGCCGGCCTGGCGAACATCGCGGTAGATCTGCGCGTAGTCCTGGAACCACCAGTTGCCTCCACCGGGAGTGTGGGCATGGTTGGTCGCGTAGCACACGCTCTGGAACGGATTGCCATCCATGTGGATGAGATCGATCCCGTGTTGCTGCAACTGCGACGTCAAACCAACGACCGCATCGTGCCAGGGTTGCGTTGGGTCCATTTGCGCAACCGTCTGCGTAAAAGCCTGATAGCTCTGGTCAAACGACGCGATCTCGATGAGATACTTTGAGCCGTCGGCCTGCTTCGTAGCAGTTGCTTGGAGGGCAGTCCAGCTAGGCGCAGCCACGGAAGCGAGGTTCGTCGTGGGCATCACCATGAGCCTGCCGCCCGCGGCGTGCGTAGCCGATACGGCGGAATCAAACTGCGCCCAACCCTGCGACGGCGGGAAGAAATCCGGAGAGCCCACCCAGGGACCCCCTTGTTCCCATGCAATCCAGCTCATCAACGGCTGGGACTGAAGCTCCTCGTACCACGCTTGTGCCACCGGCGCGATGCTTGCGTAAGACTGGTAGTCATCAGCGAACGCAGTGAACGTCGTTTTCCAGGCCATCATGCCAGTCTTTTTGTACCAGTCGGGGACATCGGCGCGAGTGGCGAGCGGTCCGCCCTGAGCCCACGACTGCTGGATGGCCCAGGCGCGGTACAGGCTGGCGGCGTCGTACCAATCCCCGTGAAAGACGCCAACCACCACCGGGTACGGAACCGTCACACTAGCGCCCGCCTGGAACGGCGGCACGTAGGTGTGCTCCAGCGCAAGCCAGTTATCTACTGGCCGCGCGAGGTCCACGGCATGTGTGTAGCCCGCCGTGTCCTGGCTGGCAACATATAATCCAGCTCCCGATTCGGCACTGTAGTAGGCAGCAAACTGCATGTTATCAATGCCGCTTGGATAATACATCTGCCATCCCCAGCCTCGATTGAGGGCGATATTGTGGACCGGATCCTGGAATAGAACCCCCGAATAAGATGGGTGTGTGAAGTAGTCCTTGGCGGGGTCGGTGCTCATCTGGCCGAGGCCGCTCAGATATGGCAGCGCGACCGACTCGATCGTTATTTGGCCCTGATTGGCAATGCCCAAGTGCCAGGTGGTCAGAGGGGAGACATTGTCCACGGTGATGGTCAGCGTCGCCGAAATATTCAACGCCGATGCATTCACAACGAAATGGT
>JBEKHU010000185.1:0-6457 GCA_050012115.1 Bryobacteraceae bacterium
AACGTGCGTCTCGTCTTAGCTGCTCTCAGCCGGCCGATCACGGTCGCCGTAGCTCTCATTGCCATTGCACTATTCGCTTATCTTGCGGTTCAGCGCATGCCCGTTGATATCTTCCCCAAGGTGGGCGACGCCGCGATTTATGTGGCTCAGCCGTACGGAGGCATGGACCCGGCCCAGATGGAGGGTTACCTTACCTACTACTACGAGTATCACTTCCTCTATATCACCGGAATCGATCGAGTTGAAAGCAAGAGCATTCAGGGCGCGGCTCTGATGAAGCTGATCTTCCATGAAGGCACTGATATGGCCCAGGCGATGGCCGAGACCGTCGGCTACGTGAACCGCGCCCGGGCGTTCATGCCGCCGGGGACGGTGCCCCCCTTCATCACACGATTCGACGCTGGCAGCGTTGCCGTCGGTCAATTGGTCTTCAGCAGCGCAACGCACTCGCAAGGCGAGTTACAGGATTTCGCGCTCAACCGGGTGCGTCCTTTGTTTGCCACACTGCCCGGAGTTTCGGCGCCGCCACCCTTCGGCGGCAACCAGAGGGCGATCGTCATAACGCTCGATCCCGGCAAGCTCCGGCAATATCGGATCTCGCCACAGGAGGCGATCTCAGCGGTCAGCAAGGCCACGCTGGTGATGCCTTCTGGCAATATGTGGACCGGGAAGATCGAGCGCATTGCAAGGACGAATGCAGCGCTTGGCGGGAACCTCTCGGAACTGTTGAACGCGCCGATCCGGCCTGTATCCGGGACAACGGTTTACCTCAGAGATATCGGAACGATTGAGAGCGGCACCGATATTATAACGGCTTACGCTCATGTCGACGGCAAGAGAACTGTCTACATCCCCGTGACCAAGCGTGCGGATGCGTCGACGCTTGCCGTCATCAACGCTGTCAAAGCGGCGCTACCGGATTTCAAGAAGGTCGTGCCGGACGATGTGGACGTAAGCCTGCAATTCGATCAATCTCCGTTCGTCACTAACTCCCTTCGGGGGCTCATCACCGAAGGGTTGCTCGGCGCAGGTCTGACCGGCTTGATGGTGCTGATCTGCCTGCGCGACTGGCGTAGTTCCGTGATTGTGATCATGAATATCCCGTTCGCTTTACTGAGCGCGGTGATTCTGCTGTGGGCCACCGGACAGACGATCAACATCATGACACTTGGAGGTCTGGCGCTCGCAGTTGGGGTTCTGGTCGACGAAGCGACGGTATCCATCGAAAACACGCATACTCACATGGTGCCGGGGGTTTCGCGAGCACGGGCGGTGGTCGAGGCGGCCAGCAACACCGCGATTGCGCGCTTGCTTTCGATGTTTTGCATCCTTGCGGTATTCGTTCCTTCCTTCTTCATGGTTGGTGTGAGCCGGCAGCTCTTCGTGCCCTTGTCTCTGGCCGTCGCCTTCTCGATGATCGCATCCTACCTGCTCTCCAGCAGCCTGGTGCCGGTCTTCTGCACATGGCTGATGCGGGAGGCGCATCGCGGCGAAGAGCATGAGGGAATCTTCGGGCATCTTCGCTCGTTCTATGAGCGCTACCTGCGCCTGGTCCTGCGGTTTCGCTGGCCCCTGGTCCTCTGTTATCTTGCGCTGGCGTTCGGGCTGCTCTACGTTTTGCTGCCGCGCATGGGGACGGAATTGTTTCCGGATGCCAACGCTCCTTTGTTGCGCATACGGCTGCGCGCGCCCGCCGGCACCCGGATCGAGGAGACCGAACGTATTGTCCTTCGCGCCCTGAACATCATTCAACAGGACGCCGGTAAGGACAACGTGCAGATCAGTAGCGATTTCATGGGCGTAGTGCCCTCCAGCTATCCGGTAGACCTGATTCACTTGTTCACCAGCGGACCCCAGGAAGCAGTCATACAGGTTACTTTGAAACCCGATACTCCGCGTGGCGAAGCCCTGCGCGAGCGGATTAGGGAGGACATGCGGCGAGAGTTGCCGGACTGCCATGTTTCTTTTGAAGCAGCCGACATCGTTTCCCAGGTGATGAGCTTCGGATCGCCCACTCCCATCGAGGTGGCGGTGCAGGGACCCAGTCTGGCGGACGACTATGGATACGCCCAGAAGATTCAATCGCAATTGGCAAAACTGAGCTTCGTCCGCGACCTGCAATTCGCGCAAGAGTACAATTACCCAACGCTGGACATCAATATCAATCGTGAACGTGCCGGCCAGTTTGGACTGACGATGGCGGACGTGGTCCGTTCCGTTGTGCCCGCCACTTCCTCTTCTCGTTTCACCGAGCCGAACTACTGGCGGGATCCGAATTCCGGCAACGCATTTCAAATTCAGGTCGAGCTGCCGCAGAATCTAATTCAGAGCGTGGATGAAGTAGGAAGTCTCCCGGTGATGCCGAGCGGCCGTCCAGAGCCGCGGCTCGTCAATATCGCTTCGCTAAAGCTGGGAACGATGCCAGGCCTGATTGAACGCCTCAACGGCCAACACATGATCAGCCTGACGGCGAACATTCACGGAATTACTTTGGGAGAAGCAGCGCAAAAACTGAACCGGGTGCTGGCGGGCGCCGGGACACCGCCCCGGGGCGCGAAGATTGTCATGAAGGGCGAGATTCCGCCGTTAGAGCAGACCATCACCGGACTGCGGATCGGCCTCCTCTTGGCGGTCGTGGCGATCTTCTTGCTGCTCTCTGCGAATTTCCAATCGATGCGGCTGGCGCTTGCGATCGTTCTCACCGTGCCCGCGGTGCTGTGCGGAGTTCTCCTCATGTTGATGGCCACTAACACGACACTCAACATTCAATCCTTTATGGGAGCGATTATGGCCATCGGCATCGCCGTGGCAAATTCAATTCTGTTGGTCACGTTCGCCGAGCGCGTCCGGCACGAGAACAGGGCTGTCATGGATGCGGCTCGGGAGGGTGCCGCCAGCCGGCTCCGTGCGATCTTGATGACAGCCGCGGCCATGATCTGCGGCATGGTGCCGATGGCGATCGGATTCGGCGAGGGCGGATCACAATCGGCGCCGCTGGGCCGCGCCGTTATCGGGGGTCTCCTCGTATCGACATTTGCCACCCTGACCATCCTTCCCTCGATCTACGCCATCCTGCAAGGAAGGGCGTCGCTGAGCTCTCCGTCACTCAATCCCATGGATCCCGCGAGCCTGTATTATGAAGCGCAATAGAACTTTCTTTTCCCCAATCTGCATTCTCGGACTGCTCGGCCAAGTTGGCTGGGCACAATCTGGCGCATTGGTTCCGGTCGTTGCCAAACCGGTGTCCCGAACGGTCGAATTGCCGGGCGAGTTTCTACCGTTCCTGAGCGTCTCGCTGCATGCCAGGGTTCCGAGCTACGTGGACCGCGTGCTGGTAGACCGGGGGAGCATCGTCAGGCCAGGGGATCTTCTCGTCGAACTGAGCGCTCCGGAAATGACCGCACAGATTGCAGAAGCTGAGTGGAAAGTGCAGGCGGCTGAGGCCGACCGCTTACAAGCCGACGCTCAGCTTGCGGCGGCACAGAGCACATACGAGCGGATGAAGAAGGCTGCCGAAACGCCCGGAGCGATCGCTGGCAACGAACTGATCCTGGCGGAAAAGCAGGTGGACGCCGCCAGGGCCCTGCTGAACTCTCGCCAACAGGCGGGCAAGGCGGCGGAATCGGCAGTTCGAGCGCTCACGGATTTGCAGGCTTACCTGAAGATCTCAGCGCCGTTCGAAGGGGTCGTGACGGATCGCATGGTCCACCCAGGCGCCCTGGTCGGCCCGGGCAACGACATCGCGCTTCTGGTGCTCCAGCAGGTGTCCCACCTTCGGCTTGTCGTGCCGGTCCCGGAGGAGGATGTGAGCGGAATCACAAATGGCGCCAGCGTTCCGTTCCAGGTTCCCGCCTGGCCGGAACGAACCTACTCAGCGACAATCGCGCGCATTTCTCATGCCCTCGATCAAAGGACACGCACCATGGCCGTTGAGCTGGACGTGATGAATCGCGATGGGTCATTAGCTCCCGGTATGTATCCGATAGTGAAATGGCCGGTCCGCCGCTCACGACCAGCGCTGTTCGTGCCCAAGACGAGCGTCGTCACCACAACTGAGCGCACATTCGTGGTGCGGGACGTGAACGGGCACGCACAGTGGGTGGACGTCCGAAAAGGAGCTGTCGAGGGCGACCTTGTGGAAGTGCTGGGCGACCTGAAAGCTGGCGACATGATCGTCCGGCGGGCGACGGACGAGATTCGAGACGGTACTCCTCTGCAGGCTCCGTCTAAGCAGCGGAGGGCAGCTAACTAGTATTACGGTTGTAATGGTGGATTAGGTTCAGGCACTTAGCGGAAGTGGGGATATCCTGAGATAGGAAATGGGCGCTGTGTTCGGCACTGGGCGATCTCCGGAGGAAATCTGCCGGCTGGTGCGTGCGGCGGCGGTTCAGCACCGACCGATCGCAGCGCTGTATGACGGCGCACGAAGGCTCTTGTGTCCTCATGAGCTGGGCTCTATTGACGTGACCCCTTTTTCCGCCCACTAAGTTATACAACTTCTCTCTTCTCCTTCGCCGCCATGACTGATTTCGGTTGCGCGGGCTGCGGCGCGGGTCAAGGCCGCCGCAGGCGCCCGAAGGGCTTGGCCTTGAGGCGCGCTCAAGCCTGCGCCATTCGGCAATCGAGGCGGCGAAGGAGGGCCGTCGGCCAAGCTCTGTTTGAATTCCTCCGGTGTCCAACGTCGCGACCGGCGAGGACCCGAGTTCGACAACAGGCCCGTCCGTGGCGGCGTTGTGGGCCAACTCACCCGCAGCCACAGTGAGAGAATGGCGGACGGCAGACAGGAGGCGCTGCTCATCAAACACGCGCGCCTCGACACTGCCTGGATTCTCCGCGGAGGTGACGAATGAGATTCCCACTGCGCCTGCTGCTGGCAATCTGCGCATGCGCCGCCAGCGCCCAAACCGGCCCGCAGCCCCGCATCGAAGAGATGAAGGGCAAAACCGTCCTGCTGTTCACACCTCATCCGGACGACGACGCCTTCTGCTGCGCCGGCACCGTGGCGCAGCTCGCTGCCAAAGGCAACCGCGTTTTCGTCGTCATCTACACCAACGATGACAAAGGCTCCTACGACCTCGAGATGACTAGCGAGCGCCTGGCGCGCATTCGCAAGGCCGAGGAGGAGGCCGGCAACGCGGTCATTGGTGTGCCCAAGGAGAACCTGCTCTGGCTCGGCCACCACGACGGCATGCTCGAATACGTCGACAGCCGCCGCCTCGTGGAGCAGGCCACCGAGATCATCCGCCGCTACCGGCCCGACCTCGTCCTCCTGCCAGACCCGGGCGCCGAATACGTGCGTTGGCACAAGACAGATCACCGCATGGCCGCCATGAATACGATGGACGCCATCCGCGCCGCCGAATGGCATCTCTATTTCCCCAACCAGCGCCTGCAGATGGGACTCGAGCCCTGGCGCGTGCCCGCCTACCTCTTCTATTACGTCACTCCGCGCGATGCCAACTATTGGGTCAATATCGACCGCGTCCTCGACAAGAAACTGGAAGCCAGCCTGTCCCACGTCAGCCAGTTCGAGCCCGCCGTTCACAAGTACCGTCCCGATTGGCGTCCGGAGGACCGCGCCAAGGCCCTGGCAGAGCTCAAGTCCATGCTGTCCCACCGCGATGGCCACACCGTGGAAGCTTTCCGCTACGCCACCGAGTTCAACCAGTTCTGAATCCCGCTTCCGTCGTGCTGCAACGACTTTGGTGTCGTCCGCGCGTACCAGTCCGCCTGGTGGGAGCGCGGGAAGAGGGCGCCCACAAGCGTGATGCTGTGTCGCATGAAGCGAGTCCAAACTCATTGGTCACAGTTCCGCCAGCTCCAGCTTGGGCGCCAGCGCCTGAATCACCGCCAGCGCGCTCAGATACATCATCCCCGCGCAAACGAACAGCGGGCCGTAGAAGCCATGTGAAAAATCGAGCCAGTGCCCGACCGCAGGCGCCACAAGCATCGCCCCGGCCACGCCGGCGAATCCGCCGAGACCCACAACCGAGCCGACGGCCTTGCGCGGGAACGTATCCGGCACGATGGTGTAGAGGTTCGCCGACCAGCCCTGATGCGACGCCGTGGCCACGCTCAACAGAGCAACCGCGGCCCATAAGGAGTGCGCGAAGAGCAGCGAGACAACCGGGGCGGCGCCTGCCGCGCAGATCAGCATCGCGCTCTTGCGCGCCTTGTTGAGAGACCAGCCACGCGCGGTCAGAAGCGACGGAAGCCAGCCGCCCAGAATGGAACCGGCGTCGGCCGACAAGTAGATCACGACGAGCGGCAATCCGAGTTGCGTCAGGTTCAAGCCGTACGCCTTGTAGAGAAAGCCGGGCAGCCAGAACAGGTAGAACCACCACACCGGATCGGTCATGAATTTGCCGCAGATAAAAGCCCACGCGGCGCGTTTCGTCACGAGCTTCGCATACGGCACGCTGGCTGCGGTTTCCGGCGCGCCGTCGGACTGGATGTA
>JBEKHU010000186.1:0-6443 GCA_050012115.1 Bryobacteraceae bacterium
GGCAAAGATGTCGCCGATAAACAGGATGTTCATTCAGAGCCTCCTAACAGGCTACCGAAGAACTCTTTGCAGCGCCCGCCGAGAGCCCCCGCCGTCGCGCAGCCCACCGCCAGGCGGCGTCCAACCTGCGGCGGAGCGCATCCTGTGTGGATCGTCCTAAAGGAACCGTCCCCGCCAGCCGATTGTTCAAGTGTGCCGGCCCAGCCGGCACAGGAGAACCGACCATGGCATTTCTGGTTTGGGAGCCGTCATTCAGCGTGGGGGTCTGGGAAATCGACCGGCAGCACCGGTCGCTGATCGGGTTGATCAACCAGCTCCATGAAGCCGCTTGGAGCGCTGATCCGGACAAGAAACTGCGAGCGGTTTTTGCCGCCACGGTGGACTACCTGCGGAATCACTTCGTGTTTGAGGAATCCTATCTGGAGCGGCTCGGCTACGAGGATCTGGGCGTCCACAAAGCGAGCCACAAAGAATTGCTCGACCAACTCGGGCATATGCGGCGTCTGTTCGACGCGGGTCCTCTCACCGTGAGTCCGGAGCTGGTGAAGTTCCTTAAGGAGTGGGTGACCGCGCACATTCTACAGTGCGATCGCGGCTACGCCGGACTGGCCGCGCAGAAGAGCCAGCGGCGGATGGTCCCCGCGTTGGTGGACGAAATGTGAGGCGCGAGGCTCGCGCGCGAAGCTGCCGACCTGCCGCCAGGTGGATGGAACCGGCGCGACATCGCCGGAAGTCCGTAGGCCGGCGCGCGGAGCAAAAAGGAATCTCCGTGGGGCGCTGGAAAGGACCGGCCGCGCCCTGATAAACTCGAAGTTGTCCCCAGCGCGGACGTGGCGGAACTGGCAGACGCACCAGACTTAGGATCTGGCGGGGAAACCCATGGGAGTTCGAGTCTCCCCGTCCGCACCATACTGAAAACAAAAGGCTTAAAAGCCCTACTGCACCCGGCTGGGAGTCGCGTCTGGTGCCTCCAGTGCAACTATAGTGCAACTGTGGCGGATTTCATCGAGATACGCCTGCAGTTTCACGGCGGCGCCCAGGATGTCGGCCTCGCTGGTGATGTTGTACCGGTCGAAGATGGCGCGTGTGCGATGCCCGCTGATGGCCATCGCGACACGTTCCGGGACGCCGGCCCGCACCAGGTTGCGGACGCCGGTCCGCCGCAGGTCGTGAAAGATCACAGTCGGCTTGCCGTCCGCGTCGACCAGCCCCGCGCGCCGGCACGCACTGGCCCAGCCCGTTCTCATGTCCTTGATGGACTCGCCGGTCTCACCAAAGAACACCCAACGACAACGCGGGAATTGCGCGTCGCGCTTGGTCTTCTGAATGACCAGCATCTCGCGCAGTTCGGTGGCCAGCGGTGCCACCCGCGAGTCCTCGTTCTTCGTGCTGCCAGGGTCCAGCCGCACGACGCCGCGGGCCAGGTCGACTTGCCGCCACTCGAGGGCGACGATCTCGCCGTACCGGCAGCCTGTGAAGTAGGCAAACGCCACGATGGGCTTGAGATGATCCGGGAGTTCTGCCAGCAGCACGCGGTACTTTTCGTCTTCGAAGAAGCCCTTCCTGGGCGCGGCCTCCTTCATCATCGGGAAGCGTGGCACCCGTTGAACCCGCGGCGGCGACGCCAGGCGCCCCAGGTTGTAGGCACGCCGCAAGAGGGCCATCTCGCGGTTGATCGTGCCGTTGGCCGCGCCTGCCTTCTGCCGCATCGCCACGTACTTCCGCAGCGCATCGGTGCCTACGCGGGACGCGATCTGGCTGCCGAACACGGGCCGCAGGTGGACGCGCGCCACCATCTCGGCCCACGGGAAACTCTTGTTGTTGATCTTGTAATCGGCCAGTACGTCGTCCAGCAGCGCGCCCACCGTAAGCGTTCGCAACTCCGTACCCGTGCCCTCGAGTGAACGGTCGCGTTCGGCATCGCGCGCCCAGCCCTTCGCATCCTCCTTCGTGCCCGTGACGATGTGGTTCCTGAACACCAGCTTGCCGCTGCCGTCGCGCCCCAGGTAGACGCGGACGATCCACTTGTCGCGTCCCCGCCGACTGATGTGTGCCACTGTGCCTCCCTCAGAACACTCTAAGATCCCTCGCCCCGCCGCCGGTTGCAAGCCGCCGTCTGGCGCGTCGCCGGGCCCGGGTGGCCTCCTACTGCCAGGAGCCAGCCCGCGACGCGCCCTGGCCAAAGCGGGCGCACGGGCACCGGCGTCATTTTGATTTCGGCCACGCACGCGAGGGCTGGCTTGGTCGGTCGCGCGGCGTCCGCCGGCCGTTTCGAGGAGGCCTATCCCGGCTGGCTGCTCGTCCGGCCTGGCGTCAGTTAACGGAAGCCCTCTCACACAAGAAGGCCCGGACGGAGTTCGTTGGCAACTGCCCTTACGGCTTCCGGCTGCGCGCCGACGGGAAGACCGTGGAACCCGACCCGGTTGAGCAGCGGGTGCGTAGGACGATCACGCGCCTGCGGGAGCAGGGGCGGTCGCTGCGACAGATCGCCGCATACCTCAACAAGGAACGCCGCTACACGCGGAACGGGTCACCGTGGATGCACTGCTATGTGGCGAGAATCCTGAAGGCAGTGTGATGAAGCAATACGACATGACAAACGAGCCTCAGGACCACACCTTCCCCTCCGATTTCATGGTGGTCGCGTCGATGAACCCCTGTCCATAGGGGTTCACCATTCATCGCCCCGGCTCCGACATTAAGAAGGCCAATCAGGTCGGAGAGTTCATCACGTTCAAAGCCCAAGGATCCGGCCGGTTCGGAGAGGCTCTGGCAAAAACTGAAAAGTCGTCCTGATCTCGAGTTCAGTCAGTGCTTTTCATCTCCTCAGGTGCCGTCAGCTCCCATTGGCAGTTCTGGCCGGCCCCCGATTCTGGCGAGATCGACTTCTCGGGCTGGTTCCGGCAGAAACTGCGCTAGAGTTCTGATCAACTCGTGTATACTCGATTAGCTGATTGGTGACCAATCAAACGACTGGGGCAAAGGAAGCTACGGATGCAAACTCGAATCGTGTGTATTTTCGCCTGTCTGAGCGGGGTCGCGCTGCTTGGCCAGGACGTGGTGAAAGTGGCGCCGGCTGGGGTGGTGAAGGTGGAGTATGAAGATGCTCAGGTGCGGGTGCTTCGCTTCACGGAACAGGCCGGATCCAAACTGGAGATGCACTCTCACCCGGCCTATGTTTCCGTCGGTCTGACGGACGACGCCTTCCACTACGTCTTCCCGGACGGCAAGTCGAAGGACGAGAAGTCCAAAGCTGGCGAGGTGGCGTTTTCCAAGGCCGTCACTCACTCGGGGCAGAATACTGGGACGACGGCCAGCGAAGCCATCATGGTGGAACTGAAGACCAAACCCGCAGGAGTCGCCGCGGGTGACATGGTGAAGACAAATCCGACGATGTGCAAGGTGGAGATGGAGAACGCGTACGTGCGCGTGACCCGTGTCAAGGTTCCTTCGCACGGCATGCTGAAAATGCACTCGCACCCTGGGGGCAACGTCGTCGTCTACCTCAGTGGCGGACATCTCAAGTCGACCTCGGCCGACGGGAAAGTGGAGGAGTCGATCATCGCGCCCGGGACGGTTCGGGCCAATCCAGCCGGCAAGCACTCCAATGAGAACCTCGGCGACAAGCCTTCAGAGGCGGTGCTCATCGAGCTGAAGACGGCACCGAAATAAGAGGCGACGACAGTTCCTCGCGGTCAGGGGTGGATGGCTCCACCCCCAAATGTGCCGTGTCTCCCATCTAGTTGTGCTCGAGGGTCGCGCACAAGTTGGACGACGACACGCGCGATTTTCCGCTCGATCAGACGCATTGCGCAAGGGACCTTTGGGTGATTTCGCGTCGTACACGGCTCAAGCGTCGTGTAGACAGTTGCGCCCGCCAACACCTCCCCGCCGAGAATGGTCTCCATCACCGTAAACTCAGCATGGTCACCCGGCGCCCGTTCACCTCGATGCGCTACTGCCAAAAGTCGTCCATCCTTCACCACCGCGGCGCCAACCATTGGCGAGATCTTATGGGGCTCAGACTTGCATCGCTTAGAGGCGTCGATTGCGAGCCGGATGCATTCCCGATCATCAAGAGGCATGATTCGCCTTTCTGGGAGTGGCCGTCAAAAGGCAAAGACCCGCACGGATCAATTCAAACTCCCCCGTTATCTCCCGTAGGATTGTAGCGCATTGAACTCGCCTGATTGAAACCGACAGAGCGTCCCTCCCGATGGGAGCAGCGGTCAGGATCGCTGGGAGTACCTGACGGGGCACCTTGACGCCGTTGTGACGCCATTCGGTGGGGTGTTGGGCGAAACTGGGGCAACGGCGTGCACTTCAGTGATGCTCAGGAAACTCGGTGACGCTCAATACACGAAGTTGGAGCGTTTTCCCAAACCGGCATTCGCAACGGCAACATGAACAAAACAAACAACTTACAAAATCCGTGACGCCATTCAGGCGCCATTTGCGCCTATCAAACACGGAGCTAAGTTCTTGTTTTTGAGCGTCTTGAACGCCGTACAAATGCCAGCCGGCCAAGCTGGACGTCAAAAGAGACCCACATGAAAGTGGGGCGCAGCGTCAGTGTTGTGCTCACGTCGTTGCACTGAGGTTCGATCGGCGAGGGCCCATCGACAACTCAATGCGTTGATCCTAGTTGAAGACCTCGCAAACACGGGACCAAAACGACAGCGAGCCTGAGCGAGTCGCGATTCTCAACTGGTGCGCGGCAGAGCATCGTCGCACCCGAGCAGCGACCATCAACGACGTGCAGTCAGCCAAGCTGGCATTCGATCGTGTATGCAAGTGCCCAGCTGGAGGATTTCATTCGCTATTCGCGAATCGCGAATGTAGAATGAGGATATGCCGCTCAAGCCCCAAGATGTCTTTGTGGTGCTCAAAATCGTGGCTGCCGGGTCGCGTCGGGAGCCGTACTCGCTCCTTGCCATGGAGTTGGGGATGAGTCCGTCGGAGGTGCACGCGTGCGTCAAGCGAGCACAGTCGAGCCGACTCCTGCATGACGTGCAATTGCAGCAACGCCCGAATTTGCCAGCATTGGAGGAGTTTCTCCTGCACGGCTTGCAATACGTGTTCCCAGCCGAGCGCGGCGGGCTTACAAGAGGCGTCCCGACCTCCTACGCCGCAGAACCACTCCGATCCAAGATCAAGCCAAGCAGCGATCCGATCCCGGTGTGGCCGTACGAGGAAGGCACCCAGCGGGGCGTCGCGCTCACTCCTCTGTACAAGACTGCACCGATGGCGGCGCTGCGCGATCCGTCCTTTCACGAGTACCTCGCCCTCGTGGATGCGCTCCGCGATGGCCGCGTCCGCGAGCGCACGCTCGCCGAGGAAGAATTGCGTCGGAGGTTTAAAGCTGCACATGCGTCACGCGAATCTTGAGCAACTGATCACCACGGCACAGCTTCTGCGGCCGTTGCTGGACGAACTCGTCTTCGTCGGCGGGTCGGTGACGGGCTTGCTGATCACGGACGAGGCGGCAGGCGAGCCGCGCACGACGTACGATGTGGATGCCATCGCGGAGATCGTGTCGTACGCCGAGTACGCAGAATTCGGGGAGCGGCTGCGCGCGCTCGGCTTCTCAGAAGACACGTCGGAGGGGGCACCGGTGTGCCGGTGGGTGCAGGAAGATTGCATCCTTGATGTCATGCCGCTGGACGAAAGGATCCTAGGCTTCTCAAATACGTGGTACCCAGCGGCACTGAAGTCGGCCGTGCGGCAGGAACTGACCGCCGACCTGGTTATTCGCACGACAAGCGCACCACTCTTCCTGGCAACGAAACTCCAAGCGTTTGAAGGCGGCCATCGCGGGGATGTCCGCACCAGCAAGGACCTCGAAGACATCATCTCCGTCGTCGATGGACGCCCCACACTGGTCGCCGAGGTCGAGGCGGAAGGAGAAGAACTCCGCGCCTACATTCGAACAGCAGTGGGAAGGCTCCTCGCATCGGACGCCTTTTCAGACGCGCTGCCAGGATACCTCCTGCCAGATGCCGCGAGTCAGGCCAGAATTGGCCTGATTCTCAACCGGCTCCAAGCACTTTCTCGCTGCTAAACGTCAGAGCAACCGAGGAATTCGTGTGTGCCAACCTGCTGAGATGCATGGACAACATTCGCGACCAATTCGAGGAAACTCGGCAAGCAGCGTGGACTCTGGTGCGTCCAAAGAGGCGCCTTGTCGTTCATCACACGATGAGTGAGCGGCAAGAGTTCTGGTCATGCTGCGGCTTGGCGAGCCCGTCTGACGAGTGACAGGTGTTCTGAAGTGAATTGCTTGTATGCACGGACGGCCGCTTGTGCAGACAGACGCCGTCTTATCGGCGCGTGGCCATCACTCCGACCGACCTCGAGCGTTTCGCCGCTCTCCTCCGCTGAGAGCGTAGGTCTTTCAAGGTTCTTCCGGGCCCAAACCGGCGCCTGCCGCGCCTATGCGGTTC
>JBEKHU010000187.1:0-6424 GCA_050012115.1 Bryobacteraceae bacterium
TGGAGCGGCTGCCGTATTCGTCGTCGCAGGCGTACGGGCCAAAGACACTGGTGAGCAGGATGCGGGCGTTGCTCAATTTGGGATGCGGAAACTGATCTTTCATTACGGGCCAGGAAAGACGACTTACGCGCCTCTTTACCTTCATCATCGGCCCGCCGCCCGCCCCAGCCTACCGTTTGAGCCTGTCACCCCGTCGGGTATTACCGTAAAATTACAGACGTGGGGGTCGCTTATGCTCTCCAGACCTTTCTCTGTCGCAATCTTTATCTCTACGTGTTTGTTCGCTCCCCTGTCCGCGCAGCCGCCCGTCGCTCCGGCGGAGGATCGTCCGTGGAACGGCCCCGCGCGGCGCGGCAGCGTGCCCGCCGCCGTGGTTCCGGCTGAAGACCCGGCCCGCCAGTCGCGCTCCGAGGCGCGCGTTCCCCGCCCCACGGCGAACTCCGGTCCCGCCGCCGCCATGGCCGGGCCGAACCTGGCCGTGGATGCCGCCGCCGGCCGCCACGTGATCAGCCCTTACGTCTACGGCATCAACACTTACGCCTTCGACCAACCCAGCACGATTGGAGCCCTGGGCGTGCCGATCACCCGCTGGGGCGGGGATGGGACTTCGGAGTATAACTGGCAACTCGACAAGAGCAACGCCGGCAGCGACTGGTACTTCGAAATCTTCGGGCAGAGCGAGGGCGTCGTGCCGCCTTTCGACCCCGTCACTTTTAACAACTCCGCCTTCGACCGCTTTCATGCCAACAATCAGCTCTACGGCGCCCGCAGCATCGGCACCATCCCGCTGCTGGGCTGGGTGGCCGGCCCCTTCCCTGACAAGACCTGTGGCTACAGCGTCGCGAAATACGGCGCGCAGCAGAAGACCGATCCCTACGGGCCCGACTGCGGCAATGGGAAGACGACCACCGGCGCCGCCATCCTCACCAACGATCCCCGCGATACCGATGTGCAGGTGAATGAGAGTTTCATGACGCAGTGGGTCCAGCATGTCGTCGGCGTCTTCGGCCCGGCCTCGCACAGCGGCGTCGCGGTCTGGGAACTGGACAACGAGCCCGTCTGGTGGAGTGGCGTTCACCAGAGTGTCCATCCCAGTGACTCGACCTACGACGAGATCACCAGCAAGGGCCTGAGCTACGCCGCCGCCGTCAAAGCCGGCGACCCCACCGCCGCCGTCGCCGGGCCGGTCACCGCCGGCTGGTGGGATCTGTTCTTCTCGAAGGTGGATCTGCAGGCCGGCTGGAACAGCCACGCCCTCCCTGGGGGCAAGGACTGGATGTATTGGAACAATCCCATCGACCGCGCAGCCCACGGCAACATGGATTTCGCCGCCTGGTACCTGCAGCAGTTCGCCGCCTACGAGCAGCAGCACGGCCGGCGCCTGCTCGACTACTTCGATATCCACGGCTACTTGCCCGGCGCCAATCCCACCGACGCCGGAGGCAACGAGGACCTCACCGCCAACGGCAAGGCCCAGCGCCTCAAGTCCACGCGGCTGTTCTGGGATCCGAGCTTCATCCCTTACAACGATCCGCTCTTCACCGCCAGTGTCACTAACGATTACCTCATCAGCAATCAGAACAGCGCCTGGCCCCAGTGCCTGTGCCTGATCCCGCGCATGAAGACTTGGGTCAATACCTACTACCCCGGCACCAGGCTCGGCATCACGGAGTATTACCTGGGCGGCCAGGACGACATGAGCGGCGTTCTCGCCCAGGCCGATCTGCTCGGCATTTTTGGGCGCGAGGGACTGGATTACGCCACCTGGTGGCCGTTCCACACCGTCAGCGCCACCTCGCCCGGCGGCTTCTCGTTCCGCATCTACCGCAACTTCGACGGCCGTGGCGGCGCTTTCGGAGACATCGGCATTTCGGCCCTGTCCGCTAACCAGGACCAGTTGTCGATCTACGCCGCCCAGCGCGCCGACCACGCGCTGACACTGATGGTCATCAACAAGACCGCTACGGACCTGAGCACGTACATCGGCCTGAGCCACTTCGCGCCCGCCGGCCCGGCGCGCGTGTATCAGTACAGCGCCGCGAACCTGGCCGCGATTGTTCCGCAGGCCGACCTGGCGGCCACCCCCAGTGGATTGTCCGCCACGTTCCCGGCCAATTCGATGTCGCTGCTGGTGATTCCCGAATCTGGCAGCGTCCTGGCCCGGACTCCGGCGCTGCCCCGGCCGGTCCGGCCCGGCGCTTCATCCCCGGCGATGCAGTGAATCCCGCGCGCGCCACGCCCCGAAAAAGGCCGGTACTTGGCTCCTCCCGCCGCCGCCTATTTCACGGCGCGCAGGATCATCGCATCGATCCGGCAGGCGTCGTGAACGCGGGTCCCGCAGGCCCGGAAACTCAGGTTCTTATCCAGGCACACGCGCACTTCGCGCAGGAAAGTGTCGTCGCAATAGATGGCGAAGTTTTCGGGCTTTAGCCCGGGGTTGGCGTCGATCAGCGACTGCCGGAACTGCTTCACAGGCACGGTCAGGAAGGAGTTCGGCGCCTGATACTTCGCCGGGATCTTCAGCTTCTGGAACGCCGCGCGCGTCAGCTTGAAGAAGTCCCCGGGCTGCAGACCGCTGCAAGTTCCGTGCGAGCCCCACTCGTGCAGGATCAACTGCTCGCTGGGCATGATATCGAGCATCGATTTCGCGGTCTGCGGGTCCAACCGCGGCGCCGGCGAGCAGGTGCGCGGATTATTGCCATCCTGGCTCTGCGGCCACAGGCCGTGCACCACGAAACCGTAGCGGCGGCCGGGCGCGCACTGCGGATCCTCCGGGTCGTCACCCATGTCGGTGCAGTACTGCGGCGACCAGGAGAGGCTCAGCAGATAATAGTCGAACTTGCCCGGCGTAGACGGAGCCTGCTGGCGTTGCGCCGTGGCGGTCATGGCGGCGGCCGCGAGCAGAACTGAAACGAGAATCCCGATCCGCATAATCAATCTCTCATCGTAGCCCGGCTTCAGACCGGCGTGTGCGCGCCTCTGCCCGGACGCGTCGGCCCGCCACAATGCGCGGCCGGTCCGGGCGACGATCCTGGCGCTGGCAGCGCTCCCGCCGAACGAGTGAGTTACCATGGCCTAGATTGACCCCATGCCTCCCTACCCGCTTTATCAGGCCGTCATCCTGGCCCTGGTTCAAGGACTGACTGAATTCCTGCCGGTCAGCAGCTCGGCGCATCTGGACCTGTTTCCCTGGCTCCTCGGCTGGGAGGATCCGGGGTTGTCGTTCGACATCGCGCTGCATCTCGGCACGTTGGTCGCGGTGCTCCTGTACTTCTGCCGGGACTGGTTGCGCTTGCTGGCGCACGGATTCGGGCTTCGTTCCGGCGGCGATCCGGACCTGGACGCGAACCCGAAGCTGCTGTGGTGGATGGCCGCCGCGACGGTACCGGCGGTGATCGCGGGGTTGTTGTTGCATCATGCCGCCGAAACGACCTTGCGCCAGCCGTTGATCTACGGCTCCACGCTGATCGGCGTCGCGGTGCTGATGTTGTGGGCGGAATACGCGGCGCGGCAGGACAAGGGCATCGGCCACGTCGGCCTGTGGGACGCCGTCTACATCGGGGTTGCCCAGGCCGTGGCGCTGATTCCCGGCGTCTCGCGCAGCGGCATCACGATCACGGCCGGTTTGTCGCGCGGCTACGACCGGGCCTCGGCGGCGCGCTTCTCGTTTCTGCTTTCGACGCCCGCCATCGCCGGCGCCGCCCTGCTGACCGCGTACAAGCTCCACAAGGCCGGTGGGATCCCGCCGCGGATGCACACGGCCTTCGTCGTGGGCCTGCTGGTCAGCGCGTTCAGCGGAACCCTGGTGGTCGCCTTCCTGATGCGCTTTTTGCGCCGCAACACAATGCGGATTTTTGTTTTATACCGCGTCGTTCTTGGTATACTAATAATCGCTCTAGCTCTCTTCCGCCAGTAAGGCGGCATGAAACTCGCGTCTCTGGCGAGGCTCCCGCGCGTGCGGGAGGTGATTGGGCTGTTGTTCCTCGTCGCCTCGATCGCGCTGGTGCTGTCCCTGGCTACCTTCGATCCCTCCGATCCGTCCTGGAACACGGCTTCCCCCGCCGATCCCCCGCACAACGCCATCGGACGGGTGGGCGCCTCCATCGCCGATTTCGGCTATCAGTGTTTCGGCCTCTCCTTCTGGCTCCTGCCACTCGTGCTGCTGATCGCCGGCTGGCGCTGGCTCAGGCTGCGGCCCGTCGGACCGCCCATTTCCCGCGGCATCGGATATGCCCTGGCCGCCGTTGCCATCAGCGGCTTCCTCACGCTGGGCGGCCCGTCCCTCAACTGGCGCGGCTCCTTTGAGATCGGCGGCGCGGCCGGGTTGCTGGTCTCGACCACCCTGTTGCGCTATCTGAACCAGGCCGGCACCTTGCTGTTGCTGGGCGCGGTGCTGCTGATCGCCATGTACCTGATCTCCAGCTTCTCCGTGGATGGCTTCTCCCGGAGCGTGGCGCTCGGACTCAGCGCGGTGCTCCCGATTCGCCGGCGAGTGGTTGCGGACGACGAGTTCGCGGAGGCCGCCGAGCCGATGCCGGAACCGGACGCCGCGCCGCGCCGGGGCCGGCGCAAGGCCGTTCCCGAGTTGGAACCCGTCGGGGCCGCCTTTGTGCCGCCGGGGCTCGAAAGCGACCTGGCTGCCTATGCCCAGCCGCTCAACGGCGACGCCTACGCCTCCTCGCCCGCGGCGGTGTTCCCCGAAATACCCGTGACCGCGAAGCTCCCCGAGGCGGGACGCGATCCGGCTCCGGTTGCATTTCCGGATGAGTTCGACGACACGCCGCCGTGGGAGCAGGATATCCCCATACACACGCTCGAGGACGAAGCGCCGCCGCGCAGCGTGGAGCCGGCGCGCAAGCCGCCGAAGCCCGAACCGCCGCCCGCGGCCGA
Organism: Bryobacteraceae bacterium; assembly: GCA_050012115.1. Classification (GTDB taxonomy): domain Bacteria; phylum Acidobacteriota; class Terriglobia; order Bryobacterales; family Bryobacteraceae; genus CAIVVT01. The sequence continues at coordinate 4,891 of JBEKHU010000187.1, forward strand.
GTGGGAATTGCCCCCGACGCGGCTGCTGAACCCGCCGCCCGAGCGGGAAGGCTACGACGGCCTCGAGCTGAAAGACGTCGCCGCGCGCATCAAATCGAAGCTGGAAGAGTTCAACGTCTTCGGCAACGTGGTGCAGATCAACCCCGGTCCGGTCGTCACCACGTTTGAGTTCAAGCCCGATGCCGGCGTGAAAATCGCCCGCATCACAACGCTCAGCGAGGATCTCTGCCTCGGCTTGCAGGCGGAATCGATTCTGATCGAGCGCATTCCCGGCAAGCCCACTGTGGGCATCGAAGTCCCCAACACGCGCCGCGAAACGATCAGCCTGCGCCAGATTCTCGAGTCCGACGAATTCCATGAAGCGCCCGCGCGGCTGGCCTTCGCCCTGGGCAAGGACATCAGCGGGCGCATCCGTGTCACCGAGCTCGAGAAGATGCCGCACCTGCTGATCGCCGGCTCCACCGGCTCGGGCAAAAGCGTCATGCTCAACACGCTGATCATGTCGGCGCTGCTCAAGTCCAACCCGGACGAGGTCCGCATGATGCTGGTGGACCCGAAGCGCGTCGAACTGGGCATTTACGACGGCATCCCGCACCTGCTCACGCCCGTCATCACCGAGCCCAAACGGGCCGTCAACGCGCTGCGCAATGCCGTGCTCGAGATGGAGCGTCGGCTGAAGCTGCTGGCCAGCTACGGCGTGCGCAATATCGATCAGTTCAACCGCAAAATGCGCCAGCTCGCCACCCGGCCGCTGTCGTTGTTCCCCGATGCCGGCGAGGAGACCCCGGCGCAGGACAAGCCGCTGCCCTACATCCTGATCGTGATCGACGAACTCGCCGACCTGATGATGGTGGAGCGCGCCGGCGTCGAGGAATCCGTGATCCGGCTGGCGCAGATGGCGCGCGCCGTCGGCATCCACCTCGTGCTCGCCACCCAGCGTCCGTCGGTGGACGTGATTACCGGCTTGATCAAAGCCAACTTCCCGGCGCGCATCAGCTTCCGCGTCGCCACGCGCGTCGACTCGCGCACGGTCCTCGACGTGATGGGTGCCGAGCACCTGCTGGGCAAGGGCGACATGCTCTTCCTGCCGCCGGGCACCTCGCGGCTGCTGCGGGTGCACGGCGCCTTCGTGACCGAGAACGAGATCACCAACGTGGTCGATTTCTGGCGCCAGCAGGCCCGCCCGGACTACGATCAGACCTTCCTATTGAGCCCGCCCAGCGAGGACGGCGCCGCGGATCCCGAGGAGTTCGACGCCGAAGAAGAACCCCTTTACCGCGACGCCGTCCGCGTGGTCTGCGAGATGGGCAAAGCCTCGACTTCGATCCTGCAGCGTTACCTGCGTCTGGGCTACGGCCGCGCCGCCCGCATCCTCGACCAGATGCAGCGCGAGGCGATTATCGGTCCGCCCGACGGCTCGCGGCCGAGAGACATTCTTCGTCGTCCGGACTGGCTGGACGCGCCCGGCGATTGAGTTTGCGTTGAAACGCTTGCCCGGAAGGCCGTCCTGAGCCTCGGCCTTCCAGGCCTTTTC
>JBEKHU010000188.1:0-6421 GCA_050012115.1 Bryobacteraceae bacterium
GATCAAGCCGAGCTTCACCTAGGGCAGGCCGAGGCGCGTGTCGGCGTAGGCGATGCGATAGTGGCCGGCCATGGCGAGCTCGAGGCCGCCGCCGAGGGCCGTGCCGTGGAGCGCCATGATGACGGGCTTGGCGGAGTCCTCAATTTCGTTGAGGAGAGGATTCAAGGCGACCATCGGGCGCTCGCCGGCGACGATGCGCGGGAACTCCTTGATGTCGGCTCCGGCGACGAAGGTCCGGCCCTCGCCGATCACTATAATGGCGTCCACCTCGGCGTCGGCCTGGGCGGCGCGCACGGCCTCCGCGATGCCTTCGGCGACGCCGGGCGAGAGCGCGTTGACGGGCGGGTTATCGATGGTGACGACGAGTACATGTCCCCGGCGAGTGGTTCGAACGAGTTCGCTCACGGTTGCACCCTCCTAAGGGAAACGGGTCTGCGGGCGCAGGCATTTCGCGCACCGAGCGGCCGTGCCATACTGGCGTCTTGAAGCGGCATCCACTGACCCTCGAACAGACCCGCGCGTTGATACCCCAGATGCCATTCAACCACCATCTGGGGTTCCATGTGGCGCGAATGTACAAGGATGGCCTCACAATGGAGTGCACGCTGCGGCCGGAGATGACCAACGGGCACGGGACACTGCACGGCGGCGTCACCGCGGCTCTGATCGACGCGGCGATCGGCGTGGCTGTGATCGCGCTGGCGGGCGACCAACCGGCCGGCACCGTAGAGATGAAGGTGAACTTCCTGCGTCCGGGGCTGGAGGGCAGATTCCGCTGTCGCTCGCGCCTGTTGAAGGTGGGCAAGACACTGGCGTTCGGGGAAGCCGTGGTGCGCGACAGTCACGGGCGAGTCGTGGCCACGGGGCACGCGACGTACATCTACCTGGAGGAAAGCGCCGCGAACTGGTCCTGATTATCCGGGGTAAAATGCGCAGTTTCCGCAGATGGCGCTGCTGAATTAGGCTCTTCCAATGCCCGGATCCCGGGCAGGGTGGGTGAGGCCGCGCAGGGGCTAAATCGTACTATCGAGTATTTCATCGATTCTGTAGAATAATTCAACATCAGGCGCGAGATCCTGTTCGGACTTATAATTGCAATAGATGATGGGTACGGAAGGAGGGGCGTTCTTTGATACGAGGCTCCGTTGTGGTCGTCACCGAGCGGTGTAAGGGATGCGGATTCTGCGTGGAGTTCTGCCCGACGCACGTTCTGGCGCTTTCGTCAGCGTTCAACGCCAAGGGCTACCACCCGCCACATCTCTTGAATGCCGACAAGTGCTCCGGCTGCAACCTGTGTGGTTTATATTGCCCGGATTTCGCGATTTACGGGTACCGCGAACCGACCCCCAAGACAGCCGCGCCGGCCGGGGCGGGGAAACAAGCGGAGCAGGAGGCCTCAAATGCCGGTGAGCGTTGAACCGACAACCGCCGCACGGAAGCGCGAGCACGCCGATCCGCGGGCGGTGCTGACTGGAACCCACTTCATTAATGGAGATGCCGCCGCGTGCGAGGGAGCGCTGGCCGCGGGCTCGCGATTCGCGGCCGGCTACCCGATCACGCCCTCCACGGAGATCGTGGAGCGTTTCGCGGCGCGCGCGCCGCATGTGGGCGGGCTGTTCATCCAGATGGAAGACGAACTGGCGGCGTCGATCACGCTGCAAGGCATGGTGTGGGCGGGACAGAAGTCGTTCACCGTGACTTCGGGACCCGGGTTCTCGCTGATGATGGAGCACATCGGGTACGCCGCGATGACCGAGACGCCGTGCGTCTTCATGAACGTGCAGCGCGGGGGACCTTCGACCGGATTGCCGACGCTGCCGGCGCAGGGGGACATGATGCAGGCGCGCTTCGGGTCGCACGGCGACTACTCGATCATCGCGCTGGTGCCGAATTCGCCGCAGGAGTGTTTCGAACTGGCGGTGAAGTCGTTCAATCTGGCCGAGCAGTTCCGCGTACCGGTGATGCTGATGATGGACGAGTGCGTCGGCCACATGACCGAAAAGGTGGTGATCCCCAAGGCGGAAGAGATCGAGATCTATCCGCGGCGGTACGCCTCGAAGCCGCCAGGAGAGTTCGACTTGTATCAGGCGGGCGAAGACCTGGTGCCCGAGATGGCGCACGCGGGCGAGGGCTACAAGGTGTTCGTCACGGGCCTGACGCACGACCGGCGCGGCTATCCGCTGATGAACGCCGTGGCGCAAAGGGACCTGGTAGTGCGTTTGTTCGAGAAGATCCGCCGGGCGGCGGACGAATTGACGATGATCGACGAGGACCAGGTGGAAGGCGCCGACGTGGTGGTGGTGAGCTACGGCATCACGGCGCGCGTGGCCGAGCGCAGCATCCAGATGGCGCGGGCCAAGGGCTTGAAAGTCGGCCGCATGCGGCTGCAGATCGTATGGCCATTCCCGGAGAAGCGCATGCGGGAGGTGGCCCCCAAGGTGAAGGCGCTCGTCGTGCCGGAGCTGAACATGGGGCAGGTCGTGCTGGAGGTGGAACGCTGCGCGGGTGGCGCATGCAGGACCATTGGTGTGCCTCATCCCGGAGGCACCGTGCACAAGCCGGCCGAAATCGTGGCCGCGATCGAGAAGGGGGTGCGAGGATGAGCGCGACCACCGAACTGAACGTCCACAATCCGGTCGAGGACCTGCTCCGCCAGGACCGCATTCCGACGATCTGGTGTCCGGGTTGCGGGATCGGTACGACCGTCAACAGCTTCGTGTACGCCCTCATGAAGTCGGGCCTGGACCTGCAGAAGGTGGCTATGGTGAGCGGCATTGGCTGCTCGGGGCGCGTCAGCGGCTACATGGCCACGGACAGTTTCCACACGACGCACGGACGGGCCATTCCATTCGCCACCGGGCTGGCGCTGGCCAATCCCGAATTGACGGTGATTGTGTACTCGGGGGACGGCGATCTGGCTTCGATCGGCGGCAACCATCTGATCCATGCCGCCAGGCGCAACGTCAACCTGCTGGTCGTGTGCGTCAACAATATGATCTACGCCATGACCGGCGGCCAGGCGGCGGCCACCACGCCGCCGGCGGCGACCTCCTCCACCACGCCCTACGGCAACTACGAGCCCGAGATCAACCTGCCGCAACTGGTGGATGCCGCCGGCGCCTGCTACGTCGCGCGCTGGACGGCTTTCCACGTGAAGCAGCTCGAGACCGCGATGGCCGAAGCCCTGAAGAAGAAAGGCTTCCGCTTCATCGAGATCATCACGCCCTGCCCGACCTTGTTCCAGCGCCGGAACAACATGGGCGACGGCCTGGCGGCGATGAAGGACTACAAGGAGCGCAGCAAGATTCGCCATGGCGCTCCCACGAATGAAGTGGCGATGATTCCGGGCCAGGAGATTGTCGTCGGCAAGTTTGTGGATCGCGAGCGGCTGGACTACCTGACCCTGATGCGGCAGCGACTCGGCGAGCATTACCACGAATGGGTCGACGCGCCGCCGCAGCAGGAAGAAGAAGAAGGCAAGGAGAACTGCGACGTATGTTGAAAGAGCTGCGCATCGCAGGCTTCGGCGGGCAGGGCGTCATTCTGTCGGCGCACATTCTTGGACGCGCCGCAGCCCTGCATGAAAAGGGCTACGCCACGATGACCCAGAACTACGGGCCGGAGGCGCGGGGAGGCGCGGCCAGCGCGGCGCTGATCGTCAGTGACGAGCCGATCCTATACCCGTATCTGACCAACCCGGACATTCTCGTCGTGCTGTCGCAGGAGGCGTACTCGCGCTTCACGCCCGAACTGAAGGAGAACGGAATCCTGCTGGTGGAAGAGGACCTGGTGCGGCTGGAGAACTTACCACAGCACCTCAAGGTCTACGGCATCCCGGCCACACGCCTGGCCGAGGAAATCGGCAAGAAGATGGTGTTGAACGTCGTCATGGTCGGGTTTCTGTGCGCCATCACGCAGATTCTGTCGCCGGAATCGTGCCGCAAGGCCGTGGCCGATTCTGTCCCCAGCCGCTTCCGGGATCTCAATCTGAACGCCTTCGACAAAGGGTTCGCCTACGGCGTCAAGATCCTGGAGTCCGGCCCCACGTCGGAAGAAAACGGCGGCAACGAGAAAGAGCCACTGGAAGCATTGAACTAGACGCATTAGGCCGCGGCCGGCGGGACGGCGGACGGAGTCCTTCAGGGCCGATGTCCGCGCGGAATGCACCCAGCATTCACGCAATCAATCCCGGCCCAGGGGGCCGAGGTAGAGGCACACGGCGGCCAGCACGCCGACGACAATCCAGAAAATAAGCCTGAGCCGGTGAAGCCCTTGAACCGAAGGGCCTGCGCTACTCGCCGACCACCTGTTTCCGCGCTGCCGAGAATGGGCCTCTGCGGCGTTGAGGTCCTGCGTGGACTTAGCAAACATCGGATTGGCTCGGACTCCACCGGCTATTGATGACGCGTAATCCAGCGGCGTCAGGTGTCATGCCGCACCACGATTTTCCAGGATTCGTATAGTGCTCGTTGCAACGCCCCGCCGGAACCAATAGAATCTTCGTGTTCCGGAACTTGAACGGAAAGCCAATGGCGGGGCAAATCACGCTCCTTCTGCGCGCGTCAGGCGACGGCGACCGCGCCGCGGAAGCGGAGTTGATGTCGCTGGTTTACGGCGAGTTGCGGCGGCGGGCCGCCAGCTACTTGCGCCTGGAGCGGCCGGACCATACCCTGCAACCCACGGCCCTGGTACACGAAGCGTATCTGCGCCTGGTCGATCAGAACTGCGACTGGCGGAATCGAGCCCAGTTCTTCGGCGTGGCCGCCCAGCAGATGCGGCGGATCCTGGTGGATCACGCCCGAAAACACAGGGCGTGCAAGCGGGCTGGGGGCGATGATCGGGTGTCCTTCTACGACGCTCTGGCGAGCGCCCGGGAAAAGCCCGGCGAGTTGGTGGCGATCGACGACGCGCTGGAGCGTCTGGCCCGCGACTACCCTCGCCAGGCGAAAACAGTGGAACTGCGATTCTTCGGAGGATACTCCGAGGAGGAGATCGGCGGCATTCTCGCGATCTCCGTAGAGACTGTCAAGCGCGACTGGAAGTTCGCCAAGACGTGGCTCAGCCGCGACCTCAGGCAGGTGTGATGAGCGCGGAGCAGAACCGTCAGCGGATTCTGGAATTGTTCGAGGCCGCACTGCAGGAAGAACCCGCCAAACGGCCCGAGTTTCTGCTGCGCGAGTGTGGGGCGAACGACTGGCTGTGGGCCGAGGTAAGTTCGCTCGTCGCGGAGTATGAGTTTCGGGGGGAAACGGTTGAGCCGCAGCCCGGCCAGGGTGAATCGCGCGCACAGTGGCCGCAAACGGGTTCGATTGCTCCGACAACGATCGGCCACTATGAGATCGGCCGCGAGCTGGGGCGCGGCGGGATGGGCGTCGTCTTTGAAGCGCGCGATTTCCAGATCGGGCGAACGATCGCGCTGAAAACGATCCGGCTGGATCAGTCCGGCAGTCCGGTTCTGCAGCGCTGGCTGCGCGAGCGGTTATTTCGCGAAGCCCGGTCCGCGGGCGCGTTATCGCACCCCAACATCGTTACGATTTACGAATCAGACGCGCAGGAAGACCTGGCTTACATCGCCATGGAGTACGTCGACGGGCCGACGCTGCTGCAACGGATGAACGCGGCGGGCCGCCTGCCGGCAGGGGAAGCGCTGGACATTCTCAGGCAGGCCGCCGGGGCTCTGGACTACGCCCACGAGGCGGGGGTCGTGCACCGTGACATCAAGCCCGCGAATCTCATGCTGCACCACGGCACGATGGTGAAGATCACCGACTTCGGCATCGCCAAGGTGACCAGTGTCGACCAGATTACGCGCACCGCGACGCTGACCGGAACGCCGAGCTACATGTCTCCGGAGCAGATTCAGGGCCTGGCCGTCGACGGAACGACGGACCAGTTTTCGCTGGCAGTCGTGGCCTACGAGATGCTTACCGGGTGGAAACCATTCCGTGCGGAGTCGGTCGTCACCGTAGTGCACCAGATCGTATATGGCGAACGTCCGGCGGCAACGTCGGCCGCGCCGGATCTGCCGCCCGCGGTGGACGAGGTGTTCTATCGCGCCCTCGCCAAGAGCCGCGAGGATCGCTACGGGAGCTGTGCGGAGTTCGTCGCGGCGCTGGAAAAGGCGATCGGGAGCGCGCAGGAGGATGACGGTAGCCGCTCTCTCGAACAGGCTGAGTGGGTAAACCACCGCGCAGAGTCGGGCAGTGCATTGACCGCCTCCGAAGAGCCGAAAGCAGATGCGGGTTCCGTCGTGGATGCGGTTGACGAACGCCATCGCAGCGGCCGCTCTGCTACAGTCGTCGCTCTGATTCGCAAGCAGCCTTGGTGGCTGGCCGTGGGTTTTCTCGTGCTGGCGCTGGTCCTGGCCGGGGTCGTCCTCAAGATCATCCCTGGGCGCAAGCCGAATGCCGCGGCTGGCCTG
>JBEKHU010000189.1:0-6416 GCA_050012115.1 Bryobacteraceae bacterium
GAAACGGGCCGCCCAGCCGGGCGGCCCGTCGTGCTGGATGCAGCTAGGATCGAAGCGTCAGATCTTCGACTCCTTGTACTTCACGTGCTTGCGGGCTTTCGGGTCGTACTTCTTCAGCTCGAGCTTTTCGGTCTTCGTCTTGGGGTTCTTGCTCGTGGTGTAAAAATGGCCGGTGCCGGCCGAGGAAACCATGCGGATGAGAATGCGGGGCATCGTTTACTCCTTTTAGAATCGAACGCCCTTCGCCTTCATCTCGGCGAGCACGGGGTCCACTCCCAATTTGTCGATAATCTTGAGGCCTTTGGCGCTGATGCGCAGCTTCACGAAACGCCCCAGCGCGGGCGACCACAGCCGCTTGGACTGCATGTTCGGCTCGAACACGCGCTTGGACTTGTTGTTCGCATGCGACACCCTGTTCCCGCTCAGGGGATGCTTTCCAGTCACAGGGCAAACTTTCGACATAAAAAATCTCCAACGGGGATATCGCGGGGAGCGAGGGCAGTCCCTTTCACTGAGTATACATCACCGGCCCGCAACGGCAAAATCGGGCATCGGGCCGCAGTCCGTCCAGGTGGGCGATCACTCTCCATCTCTTCACTCCCTGACCTTTGCGCTGCTCGAAAGACCCAACGTGCGGTAGGATGTCTGAAATGCAGCGGTTCGCGTATGGAACGTTCTTTGCTGCTTTGGCACTCGGGTCAGGGCTCTTGGCTACGGCCCAAACGCCGCTCGGCGGTAAAGCGGACTACGCCAAGTATGTCGATCCGCTCCTCACGGCGGAGTTGGGCGTCAGCTATGTCGAAGACGGGGCCGCGGACGCCACGGTTCTCTTTCCACCCAACGCCCACCCCAGCGAGTCGGTCAAACGCCTGGTCGACTTCGGTCCGCGGGCACTGCCGCTACTGATCGATTGCCTCTCGGACGGGCGCGTGAGCCGGGTCAGGTTCGCTGGCGGTTCGGTCGCGAAGCCCCTGAACGTTCCCCTCGGCTATGTGTGCCTGGACATTCTGCTTGCCGTGACCCCGGCTGCCCCGGTGCTTATCAGAGGCTGCGCTGACGACGGCCTCGGCGCCTGCGTGAGACCGGAGTACTACTTCCGCCCGGACGACTACTCGCAATGCTGGGCGGACCATTGCCTCGCGCGCCCATGGGTCGGAAAGGTTCAGCAGAATTGGCGGCATCTGTTTAAGAACAGTCGGCTACTGTTCGTCGATCCGTACCGGGCCATCACCAGCCCGCGGCCGCCAAATCGCCCCGCCGGCGGGTAGGCCTCTACGGAACAAGTTCGTGCAGCGGCGGCGCGCAGCCACGATAATCGAAGGTGTGGGCAAGCAAGTTCTGGCGCAGGTGCTTCAAGGGACTGCGGACTCCAACATCCGATTCGATCATTTGCGGTCGCTTTTGGCCGATCTCGGCTTCAGCGAGCGTATGAAGGGCAGCCACCACATCTTTACGAAACCGAATGTGGTCGAAATCCTGAACCTGCAACCTCGCGGCTCATTTGCCAAGCCTTATCAGGTTAAGCAGGTTCGCGGTGTGATCGTCCGGTATAAACTGGCGGAAAGGGCTCAATGACCAGATACGAGATCATCCTGTACTGGAGCGAAGAAGACCAGGCGTTCATCGCCGAGGTGCCGGAGTTGCCCGGCTGCGCCGCTGACGGCCCCACTCGGCAGGATGCACTCGCCAATGCAGAACAGGTGATCGCCGACTGGCTGGAAACTGCCCGGGCATTGGGGCGTGCGATACCGGAACCGAAAGGCCGCCTCTTGTTCGCCTGAGGCAGGGTGCGATTCCCGCCCACTGGGCTGGCCGGCTCAGAGCCCCCCATAGAACCGTCCGAATGCGTGGGCCAGCATGAGCGACATGATCACGATCCCTGCCCCCAGAACGGCCACGTGCCGGGTCTTGCGCAGGTTGAAGCTGCCGACACGACAGACCAGCAAATAGCCCACGGCAAGGTTAAACAGGCCCCATAGGACATTGACCATCGCGGAGGATAAGCCTTCTCCGGGCGGTGATGCGAAGGGGCTCTGAAAGGCATGTCCCGAGATCCCATTGCCGAGATGCGGCAGGCTGTTGGCGAGGAACGCGCCCCCGAAGAAGTACGCCACATAGTGGTACCAGCGCATGGTTGCTCCCTTCCGGCTGCGAAATCAATCGTAGCAATTCCCGGCAGGCCCCTAATCGGGGCGTTAGCCATCCGTGCATCCTCGGTATGACTCGCTCTTCCTTTCGACGCCGGCAACGATAGCGGACCCCGCTGCGGCCCACCTGAATCTGGATTGCAAACTCCAGAAAATGCTAAAATCCTATCTCTGCCAGCGAGGTGATTCATGCACGGTGATCCAAAGGTGATCGAGTACTTGCAGGAAGTCCTGACTGCGGAACTGACCGCCATCAACCAGTACTTCCTGCACGCGGAAATGATGGAGAACTGGGGCTACAAGCGCCTCGCCGCGAAGACGAAAAAGGAATCCATCGAGGAGATGGGGCACGCCGAAAAGCTGCTCGAGCGCATGCTCTACCTCGACGGCTCGCCCAACATGAACGCGCTGTTTCCGCTGGCCATCGGCCAGACCGTCAAGGAGCAGATCGAAAACGACCTGCAGGTCGAATACGGCGCCGTGGCGCGCCTTAACAAGGCCATCCACACCGCCGTCGAAGTCGGCGACAACGGCTCGCGCGAGCTCTTCGAATCGATCCTCACCGACGAGGAGGAGCACATCGACTACCTCGAGGCGCAGCTCCACATGATCAAGGAAATGGGCTACGAGCACTACCTCTCGCAGCACATGCACAAAGAGGATTAGCCCGCGGAGACCACGTCACTGAGCCGCGACCAAAGAGAGCGGTCTGCCGCGTAGTAACGTACTCACATCGACAGGTCGGTAGTCCGCGCTTCTTGCATTTTCATCGCGCCACTCGAAGAAGCCCGCATCCTCTGCGCCGTGTGGCCTTCAGTCTTCTGTCACCCGCGCTTTCGCCCAACGAGAGGTGTCGCCGGTCTTGGTTACGACCAATTCTGTTCTCTTCCAAAAAAGCAAAAGTGCCAAAATTTGGCGCTTTTTCAACCAAGAATCAATGAGTTACGGTCAAAAAGTGGCCAAACTTTGGCGTTCTGCTCCGCTCCTGCTTCCACTCTAACCAGCGCTTCCCCCCGGTCGCGGACGCCCGCCTCCTCCCCTTGAGAAGTGCGGGCTGGTCCGCGATCGTTTCACTTTCGACGCCCCGCGCCACCAGCGCGGCGGCCCGCCCTTTTCATCTCTCCCCCTGCCATTGGCGATAATGGGTGTCTCCCGTCTTGAGACCCGCCATGACAGCCCTGCTCCGCATGCCCGCCCGCCGGCTCTCCACCGCCCCGATTCTGGCCCTGCTGCTGGCCGCGCCCGCGCCGGCGCAGGTGGTCCGGCCGCTCGCCGGCGCCGGCATCCTGGAACAGCGCATCGAAAAGCTGCGCGTCGTCGGCAGCCTGCTCATGATCGCCGCCCATCCCGACGACGAGAACAACCGCTCGCTGGCCTACTACGCCCAGGGCCGCAAGCTGCGCACGGCCTATCTTTCCCTGACCCGCGGCGAAGGCGGCCAGAACCTCATCGGCAGCGAGCAGGGCGCGCTGCTGGGCGTCATCCGCACCCAGGAATTGCTGATGGCGCGCCGCGTCGACGGCGCCGAGCAATACTTCTCCCGCGCCATCGACTTCGGCTTTTCGAAAACCGCCGAGGAGACCTTCCAGAAATGGGGCCGTGACGCGGTCCTCTCCGACATCGTCTGGCGCATCCGCCGTTTCCGGCCGGACGTCATCGTGCTCTCCTTCACCGGCACGCCGCGCGACGGCCACGGTCACCACCAGGCCTCCGCCATCCTGGCCAAGGAGGCCTTCCATGCCGCCGCCGATCCCAAGCGTTTCCCCGAACAATTGAGCGACGCGCCGGTTTGGCAGGCCAAACGCCTCGTCTGGAATACCTTCTTCGGCCGCGCGCACGACATGTATCCGACGGCCAAGGAAGAGGTGATCGACACCGGGGAATACAACCCCGCGCTGGGCGTCTCGTATGCCGAAATCGGCGCCTGGAGCCGCACCCAGCACCGCAGCCAGGGCCAGGGCTTCCCCGAGCGCAAGGGCAGCTCGCCGGTCTCCCTGATCGTGGTCGACGGCGAGCCGATGCAGCAGGATTTCATGGACGGCATCGACACCACCTGGAACCGGCTCCCCGGCGGCGCCGCCGTGGACGTCGAGTTGCTCGCCGCCCTCAAAGCCCTGACGCCCGCCGACGCCTCCGCCGCCGTCCCGCATCTGCTGAAAGCCCGCGCCCTGATGGCGGCCATCGATCATCCCGACGCGCGGCTCAAGCTGATCGATCTGGATGAGACCATCGCCCAGGCCATGGGACTGTGGCTGGACGTCTCGGTGAACGAGAACGAGGCCGCGCCGGGCATGGAGCTGAAACTCGACCTGACCGCGGTCCAGCGCTCAAAATTCGCCGCGACCGTCGAGAGCGCGCAGCTCGAGGGGATCCCCGGCGCGCCGGCTTTTCCCGGCAATCTGCCGCTCCCGGAGAACGAGCCCAAGACCGCGCAGGCGCGCTTCACCATCCCGGCCGACCAGCCGCCGACCCAGCCCTACTGGCTGCGCTACCCGGCCAAGGAGGGGCTGTACGACGTGCGCGACCGCGACCTGCTGGGCTTGGCGGAGAACCCGCCGGTGCTGAGCTGCCGCATCCGCGTCGGCGTGGGCGGGCAGACGCTCGAGCTGATCCGTCCGGTGGAGAACCGCTACACCGACCGGGCGCGCGGCGAGCTGGCGCGGCCGTTCGTGATCCTGCCTTCGGTCTCGATTGAAGTGCCGGACAGGCTGCTGGTGTTCCCGGACGGCCGCCCGCGCGCGGTCGAGATCGGCGTGCGTTCGAACTACGACTGGCGGCGCGGCACGCTCCAGCTGTTGGCTCCCGCCGGTTGGAAGGTCGAGTCGATGTCGCCGCAGTACGAGATGCGCGGCGCGGGCGTGGCCGACCGGATGACGTTCATCGTGACGCCGCCCGCCGGCGACTCGAGCGCCACGCTCGAAGCCATGGCCGGGCTGACGCCGCCCAACGTCGTGCGCGAGGGCATCGAGCGGATCCAATACGAGCACATCCCGCCGCAGACGATCCAATCGCCGGTCCGGATTCACGCCTTCCGCGCGGACGTGCGCATCGCCGCCAAGCGCATCGGCTACGTCATGGGCTCGGGCGACGAAGTGCCGGAGGCGCTCAAGCAGCTCGGTTGCGAAGTGACGCTGCTCGGCCCGGCGGAGCTGGAGCAGGCCGATTTCGCGAAATTCGACGCCATCGTCACCGGCGTGCGGGCGCTGAACCAGCGCGCCGACCTGCGGGCGGCGCGGACCCGGCTATGGGAATACGTGGAGGGCGGCGGCACGGTGGTGGTGCAGTACAACCTGACCGACACCGTGCTGACCGGCGGCGCCGAGATCGATCCGCGGCGCATCGGGCCGTATCCGCTGACTCTGAGCCGCGACCGCGTCACGGTGGAGGAAGCGCCGGTCCAGATTCTGGACGCGGCCAGCGCGCTGCTGAACTTCCCCAACAAGATCGTCCCGGCCGACTTCGATGGCTGGGTGCAGGAGCGCGGGCTGTATTTCCCGTCGGAGTGGGACGCGCACTACTCGACGGTGATCGCCACCAGCGATCCGGGCGAGAAGCCGCTCGCCGGCGGCATTCTGTACGCCCGTTACGGCAAAGGCGTGTATATCTACACCAGCTATTCGTGGTTCCGCCAGTTGCCGGCGGGCGTGCCGGGCGCCTGGCGGATTTTCGCGAACCTGGTCAGCGCCGGCCAGGCCCCGCGCTGAGCGTCACGCTCGGGCGCGGTGGGAAGGGTGTGGCGCGCCGGGGCTGCGAACGCTTGCTGGCCGGGCCTGTTTCGGCGCGCGCCGGAGTCGGCTTCCCGGCTTCGAAACAGCCTCCGTTTCGCGGCCGGGCGGCGCTTGCCCCAAGGGTGAAGAAGGCAAAAGTGTTGCCTGTTTTTAACGAAGAATCAAGGGGTTACGGGCGAAAAAGCAGAAAGCCCTTGCCTGGTCGTTTCTGCCGCCCCACTCGAGCCGCGACGTCAAAAGCCCATTCGCAAAGCGACTCACTGCCGGGCGCTGCTCAGTTGCCGGCCGCGAGCACGCTGGTCAGTTCCAGGGAGTGGTGCAGAGCGATGATATCGGCGTCGGCAAACGGGGCGGTCAGGTCGTACTCCCGATCCAGATCGGCGGCGCTCAGGAAACGATCATAGCCCGACTGGCCCAGCTCCGCGGCCAGCGCCGCCATGGAACTGCCCGCCGCCTCTAACGCCGTGGAGTTAATCTCCATCAGGATGGCCGGTCTGGCGCTGGCCAGGAAGTTCCGGGCGCCGGCCAGGCAACGCGCTTC
>JBEKHU010000190.1:0-11130 GCA_050012115.1 Bryobacteraceae bacterium
TCGCCTGGCCGCAGCGCCGGAGCCAGGAAACCGCGCGCGTAGGCCAGAAACATCTCTCCGTCCATGGGGCCGTCGGTGACCATTGGCGCGATCAGTCGGTCCTGCCGCAGCCCGCCTACGAAGGTCGTCGTTTTCCAATGGCCGTGCGGCACCGAAGCCACCCGAGCGTCGGCCTCGGCGCGCCCGGCCGCGACTCCGCGTCATATTGGTCGTGGTCCAGGTTTCATCAATAAATACGATCGGCCGGCCAGAGTCCGGACGCAATGGCATGGATCGGCAAGTAAGCCGCCCATCCGAAAACGGCCAGGCTGTCGAAGAAGACAGGCAAAAGACGGAGATCCCGGCTGGCCGGCGTGCCAGCACTGGACCCGGCTCCTGAAGCATAGGATGGAGACAGTCCCATGAGGCGATTTCAAATCTGCGCGATAATGACCGCGCTTCTGTTCATGTCAAGCGTGCATTCCCAACAGGCGCAGCCGGCGCGGCCGGTCTCGCCTGAAATCCACCCGGATCGCACCGTCACTTTCCGGCTATCAGCTCCCAAGGCCACCGAGGTCACCTTGAACGGGAATTGGGACGGCGGCCGCGAAATCAAGTTGACTAAGGACGATTTCGGCGTCTGGTCCGTAACGGTTGGGCCCCTCGGCGCGCAACTCTGGGGCTACTCGTTCAGCGTCGATGGTGTGAAGACCCTCGACCCCGGCAACGCCGAGCTCCAGCGCGACGGCTCGCGCTACGACAATCTTCTGTTCATCGCTGGACCGGAGTCCGATCTGTGGGAGTTCAGAGACGTGCCGCATGGCACCGTCAGCGCCGTCTGGTATCCGTCGCCCACGCTGAAGCAGGAGCGCCGGCGCATGGTGGCCTACACGCCGCCAGGCTATGAGTCCAGCCAGACGCGCTATCCGGTCTTGTACCTGCTCCACGGGGGCGGCGGTGACGAGGACGCCTGGATCACTATGGGCCGCGCCGCCATCATCATGGACAACCTGCTCGCGCAGGGCAAGACGAAGCCGCTCCTCGTCGTGATGCCCAACGGCAACGCGGCGCAGATCGTCTCGCAAGGCTTCGGCTTCGGCCCGACGCCCGCCCGGCAGAGCTTCCAAGCGCCGCCGCCACCGCCCGTACAAGCTGCCGGCGTCCGTCCGGGCGCGCCGTCCCCCATGCCGCCGCGACCGCCCCAGCCCTACGAAGGTTCCTACCCGGAGAGCCTGGTCAAGGACGTCATCCCGTTCGTCGAGCGGACCTACCGCGTCATCCCGGAGAAAGACAGCCGCGCCATCGCCGGCCTCTCCATGGGCGGCGGCCACACCATGAGCGCGACCAATCACAATCCCGGCGTATTCGGCTGGATCGGAGTCTTCAGCGCCGGACCGCGCCAGCCCGACCCTGCGCTGGATGGCCAGTTGGAGGCTCTAAAAGCCAGCGGCGTGAAGCTCTATTGGATTGGCGCCGGCTCCACTGACTTCGCGCGCGAGGGCGCGCTGAACCTGTCGGCGGCCGTCAAGCAGCATGGCTTCAACACCATCTATCGCGAGGACCCCGGCATGCATTACTGGTTCATCTGGCGCACGTTCCTCGGCGACTTTGGCTCGAGACTGTTCCGCTGACGTGCGCTGGCACAGAGAATCGTCCGTCATAGGAGATTGAGGTATGATTCTGAAAAAGAAAATGATCTGGGCGCCGGCAATACTGGCGGTTTTGCTGGCCGCAAGCGCTCCGGCGAAGGCGCAGAGCCTGCGCGTGGGCGCGGCGCGCGTCGACATCACTCCTGCCGCCAATCCGGCCAACCCACCGAGCGGCAAGTACACGCACGAGCGGCTCTACCTGCGCGCCATAGTGCTCGATAACGGCGCCACGCGCGCCGCTCTGATCGGCGCCGATCAGAGCATGCTCTTCGAGAACGTATGGTCGGCCGCTTCGAAGCAGATCGCCGCGGAGCTGAACTGCCCCGTGGAAAACATCATCCTCTCGGTGACACACACCCACAGCGCCTGGGGGCCCGGGGATCAGCCTTTCCGCCGTTTCGGCCAGGCGGGCGGGCCGGGCGGTCCTCCGCCCGCGCCTGACCCCAACGCGCCGCCGCCGCCCATCGTCGGCCAGATCCTGGATGCTGTGAAACAGGCGAAGGCCAACCTCCAGCCGGCGCGCGTCGGATTCGGTACGGGCTTCTCTTATCTCAATGTGAGCCGCGACAATATCGACACCGAGACGCACCTTTGGACCCAGGCGCCCAATCTGAACGGAGCGTCTGACAAGACCGTCGCGGTGCTCAAGTTCGAATCCCTGAGCGGCGAGATGATCGCTACGTATTTCACCTACGCCATGCACCCGGTGAACGGCTTTCTCACTGACATCGTCAGCGCGGACTTCTGCGGCGCGGCCTCGCGCCACATCGAGCAGGCCTACGGCGATAAGACCGTCGCCGTCTTCGCTCAGAATGCCTCGGGCGACCAGAATCCGCTCTATCTCCGCGCTTCCACGAATGTGATGGCTGCGCGATCGGGTTTACCCGTCACAGGCAACGTCATGACGCGCGAAAAGATCGAGGCCCCGTTGCGCGACGGCAAGGTGAAGCCCGTCAAGCCGGATCCACAGGTGGTCGATGCGCTCGAGAAGGTGATGGAGAGCAAGGGCGTGCTGCTCGGCGAGGAGGCGATTCGCGCGATGAGCAATACCACGCGGCTGGACCCAGCGCCCGCGATCAGCGGCGCGCAGACTACAATCACCTGCCCGGGCCGCCGCCGCCTGGACAACGCCCGCGAGGGCACGCCCGGCAAGTACGAGGACGGAGAGCCGGTGCAGATCCGCCTCGGCGTGATCCGCATCGGCAACATCGCGATCGCCAGCGCCAACGCCGAGATCTACTCCGCCATCGGCCTGAAGTTCAAGGCCGCCTCGCCGCTCGCCAACACGATGTTCGTGACGATTGCCAACGGCAGGGCCAACTCCGGCTACGTGCCCAACGACGCCGCCTTCGGGGCTTACACATTCCAGGTTCTGGGCTCGCGCCTGAAGCCCGGCTGCGCCGAGGACGCCATTGTGAACGGCCTGGTCGGCCTGATCCAGCCGGGCGCGAAATAGCCGGCGATCGAAGGGGCCGGGCGCCCAACGCGCCAGGGCGCTTCCCCTCCTGTTCCTCTCAGGACGCCTCAGCGCCTGACGACCCAGGCGAGTCCGTCGGGCTGTTTGCCCGCGTCGATGTGACCGGCGACTTCCAGCGATTTGAGATCGATAACGGCGACATAGTCGTCTGGTGTGCAGGCCACGTAGGCGCGGGTGCCGTCGGGCTGCATCTGGATTCCCGCCGCGCCGCGCCCGATCTTCAAGCGCTTCACCTCGCGGCGGGTCTTGGCATCCAGGATCACCAGATCCGGGCCGCCCAATGTCGAAACGAAAACCAGTGACCCATCCGGAGTGAACTTGAGCCGGTTTGCGCTGCGGACGTTTGCGTTCAGCGTGTCGATGACCTTCTTTTCCGCGGCGTCGAGAACGGACCGGGTGACCTTATCGATGATGGTTATCGTGGCCGAACTCACGTTCGAAGTGATGATCCGCTTCAGGTCCTCGGAAACGACGATCATGTGCGTCCGGTTCTGGCCGGTGCCCAGCACCCAATCCACTCGTTTGGTGGCGGGATCGTAACTGCCGATGACCTTGTTGGTTTCCGCCGTGAACCAGACCTTCCCGCCGACAAATGCGAGCCCGTGGGCGCCGCGCAGCACGCCGAGGTCGATGGGCGCCAGGGCTTTGTTCTCGCGGAGATCGACGACCGAAATCGTGTTGTACGCGCCGCCGGGACCGCCATAGTTCGAGATGTAGGCCAGCTTCCCGTCGGCATCCGCCACAATCTCATGCGGGTCCGGCCCGGAGGGCATGCGGGCCAGAACCTTCAGCGTCCCCGGATCGACGATCGACACCGTCCGGTCTGATTTCGCAAGCACTAGCAATATCGTCGATGGAGTGTTCTGTCCCTCCAGAACGGCGGTTCCCAGCCACGCCGTCAAAAGCGCAATCGCGATTCGTAAGTTCACCATTCGGTTCATTATCCATTAATCCGCTGCCTGCACCAAGAAAAGAGATGTCTGGTTGCCAGCCGCCCGGTGTCGGAATTCAGGTTGTTTCTCCCCGCCAGCTCCCGCCCTGAATGGGACGCTCCGAAGGGTAATCATGAAGTGAGCCGAACAAAGCGCCGAGCCCGGAGTAGCGAACGAGGGCGGGTGACTCCAGTGCTACTCCATTCGAGCACTTGCCGCGCGAAAAACTAAAAACTCGGTGCACTTCCGTACGCCTCGGGAAACACCAAGACGCTCCATACACGATCCATCGCCGTTTCCCCGAGCTGGACGCCGCGGGGTCGCTTACGCTCACATCCAGGGCTCCGCAGATTCCGCCCGCTCGACTCCTGTCGATACATCCCCTTTGCTCCGCCAAACGCCCTCCAGCCCGGTTCTGGGACGTTGACTATCCGACTCCGGGTTGATAACAAGGCACTCGGAGACTGCGCCAGTGGCCGGTAAACGGCGTTACCGGAACTTGCCGCCCACCCGTGCGCAGCATCGCCGGCGCGCCTGATCCGGTGCGCGCCGGGCGTCCCCGCGGACACCACGATTAGGATAGTTGGTGATGGCCGAAAGAGCCTCCGTTCGGTGGCCGGGCGGCACTCGCTCCCAAAAGCATGATGGCTCAAGTTGAGCCATTTTTTACGAAGAATCAATGACTTAGAAGCCAAAAACTGGCTCACGTGAGCCATCTGCCCCTTGAGCCATTTTTTACGAAGAATCAATGACTTAGAAGCCAAAAACTGGCTCACGTGAGCCATCTGCCCCCGCGGCGCGCGTTGGATCCGCGGCTTCAAAACGCGCGCGTTCGCGCCCCCGCGGCAGGCCGGCGAGAGCCGGTTCGGGAGGGAGGGATGAGACTAACGGCTCCGATGGGGGCGGCTGGATTTACAATGGATAGCGGCCAGGACGTCAAGACGGAAATCAGCGTTTTGAAGAACACCCCCGGGCGGGCAACCTGGGAGTGAGAAGGGACGTCCTGGATCCCGGATCATCGCGCCTGATTGAGGATCGACAGATCATGCCCAGACTGAGCTTGTCCCTCGCCATCTGTTCCGTTCTCGCGTGCGCCCAGGAAACGCCCACTGCCGCGGGGGCCGCGAAAAAGGCAGCTATCGAAGGCGTGGTCGTGAACGAAGTCACGAAAGAGCCGCTCCGCCGGGCGGAAATCAGCCTTTACGGGCAGGGCAAGCCGGGTGGCATGGGGAGCGCTTACTCCGCCGTGACCGATGCCGCGGGCAGATTCCGCATCGAGAACATCGACCCCGGGGACTACCAGTTGGTCCATCGCAAACCGGGCTTCATGACAAGCCGCGCCTATTTCGGCCAGTCGGCACGCGTTCTGAAGCTCGCCGCGGGCGACTCGCTCACGGGGTTGCGTTATGCGCTGCTCCCGCAAGCGATCATCACCGGGCGTGTGCTTGACGAGTACAACGAGCCGGTACAAGGCGCTTACGTCTTGCTACTGCGGTACCGCTATGACCGCGGAACGTACCGCACGCTCCCGACGGGCTGGCCGCAGCAAACAAACGACCTGGGCGAGTTCCGCTTCGTTGACGTATCGCCCGGAAGGTATTATCTGCACGCCGACGCCCGGCGAGGGAGGACGATCGGCGCGGGCGCGCCTGGCAGGTCGATCACGGCGCCCGGGGAAGCGAGAGTTGATTTCGTCCCCACATATCACCTCAACGCCACCGATGCCGCCCACGCCATCCGGATCGACGTTCAGGCAGGGCAGGAACTCCCCGGCCGGGATATCGTTCTCAGGAAGGAAAAAGTGGTCCGTGTTTCCGGCCGGGTCCTCGACGCGGACGGTACGCCTGCCATGTGCCCCGTGTTCCTTGGACCGGCTGACGACTCCCTAGGCTCCGTCGGGGGCGTCGGCCTCATCACCGACGGCAAGGGCACATTCGCAGTGAACAGCCTCCCGCCCGGTCAGTATGTCGCCAGCGCAATCAAGGGCGATCAATCCAACTGGCAAAGCGCCCCAGTCCCCGTCACCGTGGGTGACGACGGCGTGCAGAACCTCGTGCTGCAGATCCAGCCGACCATGGAAGCCAAGGGCGCGCTCGTCCTGGAAGGTTCCGACAGGAAGGATTTCGACTTCTCGTCCTTTTCGGTGGCAATGCGGGCGGGTCGCGGCACTGCAGCCATCGTCCAGGACGCCAAGCCGACGCGGGAGGGCGCGTTCACGTTGTCGCAGATCGCACGGGGCCGTTACATGCTGAATGTTTCGACGCGATCGGACGAAGGCTACACCAAGTCCATCCTGGTCGGCAGCGAGGATGTGTATGGAAAGGAGGTCGACGGCGCAGCCGTCGCGGCCGCGGGCGTGAGGATCGTCGTCCGCCTCGATTCCGGCGCGCTGACAGGGACAGTGGAGATCCCCGAGGAACGAAAACCGGCCCTGCGTTCGCCCGGTGTGGTCTTGTTGTCAAGCGACGCTCGTTTTCGCGAGTCCGGCCAACGTCATGTCGCTCAGCTCAATCCGGACGACGCGTATGAGCTGAAGAACCTGCAGCCAGGCGAGTACATTGCGTTTGCGTTTGAAGATTTCGACTATGACTCGCTGCTGGACCCGGAGGTGTTTGCCGCCGTCGCCGGCAAGGGCACGAAGGTGTCGCTCGCGGCCAACGAATCGAAGAGCATTGATCTGAAGATCCTGCCCTGGCCGGAGCAGTTCGCGGACCGGATTCAATAACGGCGGGCGGCGCGAGGGGTGAATCGCGCTCCGCGGTGGGGCGTGGAGGCCGCCCGAGGATGGGGTGGTGAGCACTTAAGAGAGCCGGCTGGAAAGCCTGCCCCACAAGCCGGTATTGACAAGAGGGCGCTGAGGCGCGGGAGCCGGACCTGGAGGTCCGGCGCAGACGTGGCCGTCCGCCCCACCACGGAGGCGTCCGCTGCACGATTTCACCGTGAAAATGCCGCATTTCACCGTGTTTTTACCGTAAAAACAGCGTTTTTTGCGGTGCCGTGTATCTATGGTTTTCTAAAGGACTTAGTCGCATTTCGCCGCAATTGTGTGCAGACGAAGCGCGCAAGTACGGTGTTTTAAAGGCCTTACGCGATCGTAATGGTGCTTCACGGTGGATGTGTGGCAGTCAAAGGACTTAACTAGAATTCACCGTGCATTTTGACGTACATTAACATGCGTCACCGTGCGTCACGGTGGATGTGTTGCAATGATTGGAGTTGCGAACATTAAGGCACCACATTAACACGGCGCACCGTGCGTCACGGTGGATGTGCGGCAAACAAAGGACTTACAAACATTAACAGGCGATTTTTTGCGTGCGCACCGTGCGTTACCGTGTATCTACGGTGTTCTAAAGGACTTATCGACAATTCACAGTGTTTCACAGTGCGCGGTGAAATCACACGGGGGCGGGATGCCGGACCGAACTGGTAGTATCATCTGGATTCGAATGGGCACAGCGAAATCGTCGCGTCCGCAAGCGGGTGTTTTCCAGGCACTGCTCCAGTCGGCGCGGTCCCACTGGAAACGGTTTTTGATCATTGCGTTCCTGGCTCTGCTGGCCAGCGGAGCCGATCTGTTGCAGCCGCTAATCTACCGGACCGCGATCAATGACGTAGCCGGGTTGTTCGTCGAGCGCCCCGTGGTCCAGGCACCCGCAGCCTCGAGCAAAGCGCCGGACGTTTCCGCGCTGCACCGGCGGCAGGACACGGAGTTGGAGAAATCCGGCCGCACCCGGCTGCCGCACCGCCCCAACTCGATCGCCCCGCGTACTCGCCGCCAGGCCGTCTCGACGTTGTTCTGGGCGGTCGGACTGCTGTTCGTCATCGGCGTCTCCGGTTACTGGCTGTCTCTGGCGGCGGACTATCAAAGCACGCTCGCGGCCAGCCATATCGAAGCGAGCCTGATTCAATCCACCTTCGGCCATGTCCTGCGCCTGCCGCTTTCGTTCTTTACGCGGCGTGCGAGCGGCGGGCTGGCGAAGCGCATCGACCAGTCGGACCAGGTCGCGCCGATCATCACGGCGTTCTCACAGCAGATCGCCCCGGAAGCGCTGCGCCTGGTCGGCATCTGCGCGATCATGCTGACGCAGAACTGGAAACTCGCGCTGGCTTCGTTGATCGTACTGCCGCCGTATGCGCTGATTACGTGGCGCGCGGCGCGGCGCCTGGAGTCGGGCATGAGCGAGTACTACCAGATGTGGGAGAACATCTCGGTGCGCATCCAGGACGCGCTGGCAGCGATCAAGACGGTGAAGCTCTCCGGCGCGGAGCCGCGCGAAACCGGCCGCCTAGAGAAGATGACGGACACGGCCTATGACGACTACCTGGGCCGCACCCGGTTGGGCAACCGCTACTTCCTCCTGCAGACCACGTTGAGCCATTTCAGCAAGGCCCTGGTCCTCGGATATGGCGGCTGGATGGTGCTGGAGCACCGGCTCACGCCCGGCGATGTCGTGATGTTCGTCGCCTATCTGGACCGCCTGTTTGACCCGATCGACTCGCTGAGCAGCCTGGCGGTCAGTCTGCCGCAGCATTCCGCTTCGATCAGCCGCGCGGTGAGGCTGCTGGAGACCGGTCCCGAAGAGCGGCGGGGCAAGGACTTGCAGGCAGGTCCGGGCAGAGTGGAGTTCCGCGATGTCCACTTCAGCTACGCGCCCCCGCGCGAGGTCCTGCACGGCATCAGCTTCACGGCCGAAGCGGGCAAAGTGACGGCTATCACCGGCCCTTCGGGCGCCGGCAAGACCACGGCGGCGGACCTGCTGTTGAAACTGTGGGAGCCTGACGCGGGCCAGATTCTCATCGACGGTCAGCCGCTCGACAAAGCCGATCCGGCGGCGGTCCGGCGCGCCGTAGGCATGGTGGCAACCGATGGCGCGGTGTTCCGGGGCTCGCTGGCCGAAAACATCCGCTACAAACGGCCGGATGCCACGGCGGCCGAGGTGCGCAAGGCGGCGGTGGCCGCCGGCCTGGGACGGACTCTCGAACGGCTCCCGGACGGGCTTGACACGGAGGTTGGTGAACGGGGAGTGGGGCTCTCTGTGGTGGAGCGCCAGCGGCTGCAGATCGCGCGCATCCTCGTCGATCAGCCGCGCATCCTGGTGCTCGACGAGGCGACCGCGAACCTGGACTACGCCACCGAGGCCGAATTGAAGCAGCGGCTCAGCCAGTTGAGCCATCGTCCGACCATGCTGGTGATCGCCCATCGTTACTCGATGATCAAAGACGCCGATCACGTGATCGTGCTGGAACAAGGCCGCGTTCTGGAAGAGGGTTCGCCAGACGAACTGGCCCGGGCGGGCGGATGGTTTTCCCAACTGGCCGTCCAGGCGAAGGAAGAAGGGCCCTCGCAGGAAGGCGCATCGGAAGAGGCGGGCGTGGACGAAGGAGAGGCGGAAGCAGGCGACGAAGACGCGGGTCCGGAAGAGAACACGCCGTTACCCATTCGAGAGACCGAGTAGGAGCGGCGACCGCTCGGAAGGCGCCGCCCGCTCCAGTGCAACGCCCGGAGTCGCGGACGAGGCCAGCGGGAAGCAATTCGATTCACGATGCGTTGTAGTCGATAATGGCCTCGCGGGCGCCATTCAGAATCGACCAGCGGGCGGCTTCGATCACGCGTTCGTTGTAGCTGCTATTGGCGGGAGTGGCGATGATGCCGGCCTGGTCGATCTCCGCGAGCGCCTGGGAGCGGCTGAGCGGAGAGTCGCAATGTTCCAGGCGCACGACGGCGCGCACGATGTGCTCGATGGAACGGTAGCCGTAGCCGACCGGCGTCAAGCCGCCGCCGCCGAGATCGACGTACTGGAAGTAATCGGGGCTGGGCTCGGCGTAGAGGGTCGAACCGGGCCCGCCGGGCGTTTGCAGGTAGGAGTACGAGAGGCCGCGGTACTGGTCGGAGTGCGCAATGAGCGCGCCCGTGTCGGCGCCGGCGCAATACATGGTCAGCCCCTGGGTGTTGCTGCCGGGGGCGGCATCGGGGAAGCCGAGCGCGTTCTGCACGTTCAGGCAGGCGCCGTTCGACCAGATCACGCGGGCATCGGTCCAGAGGAATCCCTCGCGGCCGTTGGGGTAGTTGTCGCGCACGCCGTAGACGGAGACCGAGACCGGCAGGAGCCCGGTGATGAAGTGCACCAGGTCGACGTAGTGGCAGCCGATGTAGGTGAACGCGTCGGAGTTCTCCACGGTGCACCAGTTCTGGAAATTGGAGTGGCGGTAGTACCACTTTTCGAGCAGGCAGCAGGCGCCGAGCTTGAATTCGCCGAACAGGCCCTGGCGATAGGCGCGGCGGGCCATGAGGCTGCGATCGTCGAAGCGCTTGTGATACTCGGCGGCGACGAGCAGACCGCGGGTGCGGGCCTCGCGCTCGATGGCCAGCGCGTCGCTGGTCTTGAGCACCAGCGGCTTGACGCTGAGGACGTGCTGATCGGCGGCCAGCGCCGCCATGATGGCCTCGCAGTGCAGATGGTCGGGCAGGGCCACCACGACGAGGTTGCGCGGCGGCATGTTCGCGATCACTTGGGCGTACAATGCGGGGTGCGGGGCATCGGGATCCGCGTCGAGGGATGGAAACGCGTCGAAGGACTGGCCGGGGAAGGCGCGGGCGAAGCGCTCAGACTGCGCCAACTCGCGCAGCGGGCGCGCATTCAAAGCGCAGATGGCGATTTGCCCGACGACGCCCTGGCGCTGCAGGTGGTAGAGCGAGGGAAGGATCTGATCGTGGGTGATCATCCCGCCGCCCAGGATCGTTACATCGAGAATACTCATTGCGCCACCTCCGGCCGGGGCAGGCACTCAGTGACGGCCTCCTCGAAGGCGGCGAGGCTTTCGAGCAGTGCCTCTTCGGTGATGCACAGCGGCGGGGCGATCTTCACCGTGGAGCCGTTGTAACCCACCGGGCTGAAGAGGAGCACGCCCTTTTCGATGGCGCGCTGGACGATCGCCCAGGCGAGCTCGCCGTCGGGCTGTCCGGTCTCCGGGTGGACGCAGATGAAGCCGGCCACCAGACCCCGGCCGAGCACCGCGCCGATCTCCGGATGCGGCTTCTGAATCTCGCGCAGGCGCTGGTGCAGGAGGGCTCCGAGCTGCGCAGCCCGCG
>JBEKHU010000191.1:0-6398 GCA_050012115.1 Bryobacteraceae bacterium
CGGACATCCGGCTGTTGACAAGTAGGAGACAAGATGGCGGCCCGCGGAAACTTCGATTCACCCCACGGCTCTCTACTGGCGGCTGTGGTCTTGTTGACCTCGCTGGCCGCCGTCGCCGGCGCCCAGGAGCACAGAGAGTTCCGCCAACAAACGTTTGGTCCAGTCTCACTCATCGAAGAAGGGGGCGAGGTATCCATCCGTTATCAAGGCCGTGAGTGGAAGCTGGATTGGTCGCAGTTGCCGGTGCACGCCAACGATTGTCCACACACACAGACCAGCCCTGGCCCCAAGGCGGGAAAGTACGCCGCACGCCTGGCCTGCATTCAGGGCTGGCAGCGCGTGGCTTGGGACGAGCCGCGCCACAGGCTTTTTCTCGCCGTTTGGTTGGACACGTCGCAAAACAGTCCGAAGATCATTTTCAGCTATGGGCTCCAGACCCGTCGCTTCACGCGCATGGTGAATGATTTCGGCGGAGGTTATGATGCCGATGGCATAGTCGGATCGTCAGGCCGCTATCTGGCTCTAGTTTCTGGCACCGCCTTAGGATTTTGCAGCTCTTTCTCCGGCGTGAAGGTTGTGGACACGTGGGATAGACGCTTGGGTTCGTTCTCTATCAAGACCGGAGACGCAGACGAGGTGCCTAGGGTCAAGGATCTCAAATGGAGCGGCCCCGGCGCCCTCGAGTACACAGCGGAAATCCACCGCGATTCGGAATGCGCAAAGGCGCAAGGCGAGCCGACCCCCGTGCGGAATGTGGCGGGCTCCATCGCGCTCAAAGACGTCAAATTCCATTAGAGTCAGGCGGGCGAGTTGGCAAAGCCGAGCCGCGCCTGTGTTACCGAGCCGCGACTGTGTGACTGAGCCGCGACTGTGAAGGAGCGGTCGTCGCGCTGTCCCCAATCGTTGCAGAGCCTCGCGCGCCAGCAAGCGATTTAGCGCATGGTAACCATTTCACAGCGACGGGCCACTAGAATGTGGATTCATGTCCAGACGCGAAAAGAAGCGCGCGGCGCCGAAAGACTCCACCCGGGTGGCTGCGCCGCCGCCCGGCTCCGCACCATCGAGTCGAGCCCAATCCGCGCGCGCTGTTTCGCCGGACTCGGGATTGAGTTCACACCAGATCCAGCGTCGACTCGCCATCGCTGCCCTGGCCCTGGCGGTGCTGCTCTTCTACTGGATTCCACTCACCGACGCGGACACGACGCTGAAGTGGGATGCGATCGACTACCATCTGAGCGTCCAGCGCTACTTTGGGGATGAAATCCGGAACGGACGTCTTCCTTTCTGGACGGAATACACGTACTCGGGATTCCCATTCCTCGCCGACCCGCAGGTGGGCGCGTGGTACCCGCTGAACTGGCCGTTCTTCATTTCCGGAGTCACCCCGGGCGCGCTCGAATGGGAGCTCGCCCTGCATAGCCTGCTGGCTTGCCTGGGAGTTTTCTTTTTGGCCCTGGAGTGGATCGAGAGCCCGCCTTTGGCGGCGATGGCCGCCATGATGTACGGCTTCTCGGGCTTCTTCGCTGGCCACAGCTCCCATATCGGGTTGTTTCAGAGCGCCGCGTGGCTGCCCTGGCTGCTCTTCGGCGCGCACCGCGCGCTGGTAAACCGGCGCAATTCCGCGATCGTCGCCACCGGCTTGGCCGGCGCCTGTCTGTTCCTGGCGGGACACTTCCAGACGGCGCTCTACTCTTTCGGCGCGCTGCTTCTCTACACGGTTGGGTTGACGTTTATCGGCAAGTACTCCTGGTCCCGGGCCGCCGCTATTCTAAGTGGAATCGCGTTGCTGACGGTTCTCCTGAGCGCCGTCCAGATCCTGCCCGCCTACGAGCTGACCGGCCAATCGATCCGGGCAGCACAAAGCTATACGCAGAGGACCAGCGGCGCGCTGGAGTGGCGCGCCCTCGGCACGCTCCTCTTTCCCAATATCTACGGCTCGGTGAGTGGGCCATACTCCGGCCCTGTCGACATGACGCAGTACTACCTGTACGGCGGCATTCTGCTGATCCCGCTCGCCGCGCTCGGCTGCATGGCAAAACGGTTGCGCTGGATTGGGTTGGCGCTGGCGATTCCCGCCGTCTGGTATGCGTTCGGTCCTGCCGGCGGCTTTTACAGGCTCATCGCCGCGTTGCCCGGCTTCGTGAAAGTCCGCGCTCCCGTCCATGCCTGGTTCGTCGTGGCCCTGGCCTTGGCTCTGCTGGCCGCAGCGGGCGCGGCGGGGTTGAGTCGGCGCTGGCGCGTGGGCTGGCTGGCAGTGGCATTGGCGTGCGTGTCGTTCTGCGATCTCACATATTGGAACTCGCTGCAGAACCAACTGGCCTACGCACGGAGCAGTTTTGAAAACCTCTACGGAGGCCAGAGAGCGCAGGCCGCGGCTGCCGTACGGCAAGCGTTGCCGGAGGGAACGCGTTTTCATGGCCCGAACAGCTCGGCCGTGTTCGGTCCGATGAATGGCAGCTTCGATCAGCGCATCGAGGTCACTTACGGGTACAATCCGCTCCAGTTGAAACGCTATTCCGAGTACTTCTCAGCCATCGCCGCCAACCCTCGTTTGCTGCCCGCGCTGAACGCGTCTTCGCAACTGCGCCAGGGCCGGCTGGCGGCGGTCGAAGGCACCCTGCCGCGTTTCTTCTTCGCCCGCGGCACCGCTACCGTGTCCGGCCCCGCGGAAAGCCTTTCCCGGCTGGCAACCACGGATCCCGCCGCCGTGACGCTCGTGGAAGGCGCCACGACTGTTCCCGTCTCGCCCTCCGGTGTCGTCACGATTGCTCGCGCCGAGCCAGGGCTGTACGTCCTGAAGTTCCAGACGCCGCAACCGGGGCTCGTGAGAACCGCGCTGCCGTGGTTTCCGGGCTGGCAGGCACGCGCCGATAACAAGCCGTTGGCGCTCCGTTTCGTGGACCACGCGTTTCTCGGCGTCGTTGTGCCTGCCGGGTCGGGCGAGGTGGTCCTGAAATACCACTCCACCTGGTTCCCCTTGGGCGCATCGATCAGCTTGCTGGCCCTGTTGGCGGCCGTGTTCGCCCTGTTGAGAACGCGCACCGCCGTCTCCGCCGCGCAGCCCGCGCCCCCGCGGAAGTCCGGCCAAAACCTCTGACGTTTGGCCGCGGACGCAGCCCGTTCATGGAAGCCCCGAAACCAGGGTCCGCAGGATGCATGGAACAGTTCAGCCCTGAATATGCGTATTCCCAAGTGAGATGAACGGTGACTACGCCATAGAAACTGACGGCCTCACGAAAGTTTATCGTTCGGCCTTTCGACGCAGAGAAGTCCGCGCAGTGGACGGGCTCTCGCTGCGTGTCCCGCGCGGCGCGACCTTCGGCCTGCTCGGCCCCAACGGGGCGGGGAAGACGACCTTCATCAAGCTGCTGCTCTGCGCCGCCCGGCCCACCGCGGGCAGCGCCCTGATCTTCGGCCGGCCCAACTCGGAACCCGAGGCGCGGCGTCCCGTGGGCTACCTTCCCGAGAACCACCGCTTCCCGACCTACCAGACCGGCGCCGGCATGCTCGACTGTTACGCCGCGCTGTCCGGTGTGGACCGGCACGAGCGCCGCAAGCGCATCCCCGAGCTGCTGGAACTGGTGGGACTCAAGGACTGGGGCGACGTCCGCCTGGGCAAATACTCTAAGGGCATGTTGCAGCGCGTCGGCCTGGCGCAGGCGCTCATCCATCGCCCGCAGCTTCTGATGCTCGACGAGCCATCGGATGGCGTGGACCCGGTCGGCCGGATCCATATCCGCGAGATTCTCCACGGCCTCGAGAGCCAGGGCGTGACGATCTTTATCAATTCCCATCTTCTGGCCGAGGTCGAACTGTTCTGCGGCGACGTGGCCATTCTGCACAAAGGGCGCCTGGCCTTGACGGGGTCGGTGAAGGACCTCACATCGGGCCAGGGTTACGAGCTGGTTGCGAAGGGCGTCCCGGAGGCCCTGAAAACCGAACTTCTGAAGAACGCCCTCTCATCGCCCGCGCCCAGCAACGGCACCTTCAAGGTGCGCCTCGGCACGCGCGAAGCGGCCAATCAGGCCATCGACATGTTGCGCCTGGCGCACTGCGAGATCGAAGCTCTGGCGGCCACCACATCGACCCTGGAAGAGGTTTTCCTGGCCACCGTCGAAGGCCGCAACGGAAAAGCGGTGCAGTCATGAAGACCAATCTCGCGGTGACCGTCGCCCTGGTCAAGGACACTTTCCGCGAAGCATTCGCGCGCAAAGTGTTTTGGGGCTTCTACGGCCTTTCGACGCTCTGCATCATTTTCTTTCTCTTCATCCTCAAGATCGATCTGGTCGAAGGCGCGATGGCCACGGTGTCGCTCTTCGGCAAGACGGCCGATCAGGCCATCGATCCGGCTGAATTCGTGCGCGCCGTTTGCGGCGGCATCGCGGTCTTCCTCTACACCTGGGGCCTCGCACTGGCGGTCTTCGCCTCCGGCTCGCTCGTGCCCGGTCTGCTCGAGCCGGGCCGCATCGAACTCCTTCTCTCCAAGCCCCTCTCGCGCACCCATCTCCTGCTCGGCCGCTACCTCGGCATCCTGCTCGTGGTCGCCGCCAACATCGTCTGGCTGGTCGTCGGTCTGTGGGTCATCCTGGGAATCAAGACGGGCATCTGGAGCCCGGCTTTTCTGGTCGCCTGCGCCAGCGCGCTCTTCATCTTCGCCGTGCTGCTCGGCTTGATCACCCTGCTCGGCGTGTTGTGGGAAAGCGCGGCCTTGTCGGTCATGGTGCCGGTGGCGTTGATGCTCATCAGCCCGATCCTCGCGCAGGAGAAGACGGCCGCCCGGCTGCTCAGCTCCGAGTGGTCGCGGCAACTCTACCGCGCCATCTATCACGTCCTGCCGAAGGTCTACGATCTGGGCCACATCACCCTCCAATTCGTCACCCGCCAGCCCCTGCCCGAGGGGGCCTGGCTGGCTGTCGCCACCACCGGCCTGTTCGGCTGCGCTACGCTGGCCGGAGGCCTGTGGGTCTTCTCTAAACGGAATTTCTGATGCGCCGCCTGCTCCTCATTCCGCTCTTCGCCGCGCTCGTTCTCTTGCCGGCCTGCAAGCGTACGCCCGAGCATGCGCGCGTCAACGCGGCCCTGGCGCCGCTCCTGCCGGGCGACACCGTCGCCGTGGCCTGCCTGCGGCTCGACCGCCTGAAAGGCACGCCGTTCTATACGAAATACGTCACCGGCAAGCGCATCAAAGCGCTGGAAGAGTTCTCCCGGCAGACCGGCCTCGACCTGCGCGAGAACGTCTGGGAATTGGTCTTCTCGACCAACGGCGCCACGAGCTACGTCTTCATCCGCGGGAAGTTCGGCGGCGACTTCGGCTTCGAGCCCGACTTCAAGGGCCCCGGCTTGCAGAGGACCAGCTACAAAGGACGCTACCTGCTCTACGCCGGCGACCACGGCGTCCTCTTTATGAACACCGGCGCCGCCGCGGCCGGGAAGGTGGACGATCTCAAGGCCTTGGTGGATGGATTCGACAACCCCGCCCGGCGCGCGCCGCAGGCGGTCCTCGATCTGGCCGGCACCCTGCCGGGCACAGCGCAGTTCTGGGCCGTCAGCAACCAGCCCACGGCCTTGCTCCCATTGGGCAAAGGCTTGGATGGGATGAAGGGCGGCGACGCCATGGCGAACAACCTCATGCGCGCCGCCCGCAGCGTCTCGCAGTTGAAGTTGTGGGGCGATCTGTCGCGCGGTTTGGAGATGCACGTCCAGGGCGTTGCCGCCAATGGGGAGGATGCGTCTGCCCTGCGCGACGCCTTCAAGGCCGGCATCGGCATCGCGCGCCTCACCACGAAAGACTCGCAACCCGAAATGCTGCGGCTCTACGACGGCCTGACCGGCTCCTCCGACGGACCCATCGTCCGCATCGACGTGAACGAGCCCTTCGAACTGCTCGACTCGTTCCTCTCGACGACGCGCATCGCCGACGGGTCGGGCACGCACTAACTGGCGGAACCGTATAACCTGAGGGGCTAAGTCTTGGCGGCGGGGATGGCGTCGCCGAGGTTCATGGAGCCGCCGCCTTCACTGACATAGTTGCGGTTCCAGGAGGGGATCTCCAGGACGACCTCGCCGTCCTTCACGAACTGCACCTGGCAGCCGAGGCGGCTGTTCAACTGCAAATCGGCGGCCATGTCGAGGCGGTCGGCCTCGTCGTCATCCATCTCGGAGATGAATTCCTGCCCGGATTTCACAACGACGTGGCAGGTGGTGCAGGCGCAATTGCCGCCGCAGGCATGCTCCATCTGAAACCCTGCGTTGAGGGCGACATCCAGGAAAGACTTGGGCTTGCCGTGGTGGTGGTAGGGGAGCGAGGCGAGGTCGAACTCGTAGCTCACGTTGACTGGCAGGAACGTTACTTTCGCCACGTAGTTGATTATAGCTCAATCAAGGACCATTTTGGTCTT
>JBEKHU010000192.1:0-6386 GCA_050012115.1 Bryobacteraceae bacterium
GTCCGCGCGCACCACCACCGGCTCCTTGTCTTGGATCAGCTCCGTCGCGATCCCCAGTTGCTCCGCCTCGGGCTGAACCAGTTGCACGACGTTGCTCGCCAACAGCCCCGCATCAAGCGGCGTGAGTTCCAGCGTCACCGGGCGGCTCAGGTCCAGAAACGTCTTCACCACCCGATCCAGCCGCGCCACCTCCTGCGTCAGGATATCAATGTCGCTTTCGGCCTCGGGCGCCTCTTCCGCCACCCGTTCGCGCAACAGCTCCAGCCGCAGTGCGATCGCGTTCAGCGGGTTCTTGAACTCGTGCGCCACGCCCCGCGCGATGCTGCTCATCGCGCTCCGCATCTGGCTCGCGTCGCGGCGCGCCCCCGTCACCTGCGCCCCCACCAGGCTCAGCTTGGACTCGACCGCCGCCAGCTCGCGGTCCTCGAGCGGCGGCAGCTCGCTCGGGTCGCCCGTGATCATTCGGTCCAGCACGTGCTCGATCCGCGCCAGCGGGCGCATGGCGACGCGCGCGGCCGCGTAGGCCAGCGCCGCCGCCGCCGCCAGCGCCAGCAGCGCCGCGATTCCCGCGTTCTCCAGCTCCGGCACGATCGCCGCCCGCAGCAGGATCGGCGACACCAGCACCTGGATCTGAAAGACGGGACTCTCCTGCCCGGCGATGCCCAGCTTGACGCGCGTCTCGTAGTCGCTGCGCGAGCCCAGAATGGCCGCCAGCCGGTCCAGCGGCGCGGCGCGCCGCAGCACGCGCAATTCCTGTTTGGCCGCCATCGGCGTCGACACCCGCGCCGGGTTCGACGAAGCCAGGATCAGGCCGCTCTCCCCTGCCACCTCGATCTCGACGATCGAACGCGACTGCACCAGGTTCTGCTGGATCATCAACGCCAGTTCGGTGTCGTCGCGGATGATGTCGATCCAGATCTGCTTGGCCTCGGCCACTGTCGCCGGCGCCGGCTGCCGGGCGGCCATGCGCTCTTCGATGCGCTTCAGCAGAAAGCTCTGCATTTCCCGCCCCGCCGATTCGCTGCGCTCGATCGCCTGGTCGAGCCACACCACGATCAGGCTGTTCAGGTGCAGCGCCGTCAGCACGATCACAACGATCGCCACCGTCGTCAGCGAAAGCCATAGCAGGCACGTCCTCAGTGTCATGCGCTCTCGCCGTATTGTCTCAGCTTGTTGAACAGCGTCTTCACGCTCAGGCCCAGAATCTCGGCCGCCCGCGTGCGGTTGTTGCCCGTCTGCCGCAGCGTCATCAGGATCAGTTGCCGCTCCGCCTCCTCCACCGTGACGCCCGCTCGCAGCACCACCATGTCGCCCGGCTCGGCGGGCGCCTCCTCGGGCAATCCGGCAAAGCCCGCGCTCAGATGCCGCGCCGCGATGGTCCCTGCGCCGCACAGAATCACGGCCCGCTCCAGCACGTTGCGCAGCTCCCGCGCATTGCCCGGCCAGTTGTGGCGCTGGAACAGTTCCAGCACATCCGGCCCGATCTCCGTCACGCGGCACTCGTGGCGCCGGTTCAGTTCGCGGATCAGCGCGGCGGCGATCGCCGGGATGTCCTCCCGGCGCTCGCGCAGCGGTGGCAGATGCACTTCGAAAACGTTCAGGCGGAAGTACAGGTCCTCGCGGAAATCGCCCTTCTGGATCGCGGCCCGCAGGTCGCGATTCGTCGACGCGATGATCCGCACATCCACGTCGATCTCTTTGCTTGATCCGAGCCGCCGCACCTTGCGGTCCTCCAGCACCCGCAGCAACTGGCCCTGCGTCGACGGCGGCATTTCTCCGATTTCGTCCAGCAGCAGCGTGCCGCCGCTGGCCAGTTCAAAACAGCCGGCGCGGCGCTCGGCCGCCCCGGTGAACGCCCCTTTCTCGTGCCCGAACAGTTCGCTTTCGATCAGCGTTTCCGGCAGCGCGGCGCAGTTGATCGCCAGAAATGGCTTGCTCCGGCGCGGGCTGATCTCGTGGATCGCCCGCGCCGCGACTTCCTTGCCGCTGCCCGTCTCGCCGCTGATCAGGATGGTCGCCTTGGTCGGCGCGGCCTGCTGCAGCAGCGCGAAGATCGCGCGCATGGCCGGCGACTGGGCCACCATGTCGCCGAACACGCCCCTGTTCGACAGCTCGCGTTCCAGCCGCTCGCTATGCTCGGCCAGGCGCCGCTGCTCGATCGCGCGTTCGAGAATCGCCCGCAGTTCCTTCGGCCGGACCGGCTTTTCTAGATACCAGAACGCGCCCAGGTCGCGCACCGTCTCGACGGCCTTCTCGACACTGCCGAACGCGGTCAGCACAATGGCCGGCGGCGCGGCGCCCGTCCGCTGCAGTTCCTCCAGCAACTCCATCCCGCTCATCACCGGCATGTTCAGGTCCGTGACGATCGCGTCCGCTCCGAACGCGGCGAGTTTCTCCAGCGCGTCGCGCCCGTTTTCCGCCGTCTCGGTGGCATAGCCCCACAAGGCGAGCATCCGGGCCAGCGCCGAGCGTTGGTTGACCTCGTCGTCGACGACCAGCACACGCCCGGGCGTGGCCGCAGCGCTCCGGCCGGCCTCAGCTCCGCCGGCGTCCCGCGCGGTTGGTTGATTGCCACTCATCATTCGGATCGTAGCGCGTTGTAGCGCAGCGGCGCGTGGCTCTTAGCCTGGATGTTTCACTTGCGACCGCAGCGCGGCGCGATGAGAGGGCCCCGACATCAGACAATGCCACGAGGCGCGCGACCGTAGCCGCCCGCAGGCGTACTCGACTCCTACGTCGAGGACTTCCGACCGAGCACAACGAGAGTAGATGCGCCCCTATCGCGCCGTAGCCGATTGCTGGTGAAACATCCAGGCTGGTGCCGGCTTTGACTTTCCCCAAAGACGAAACGTGCATTCTTCGGGGAGATCAAGTACATCATCCCAACTCATTAATCTGTTCTTGGCCGCCTGAGTCTGCCTGTCTCCTACCTTGTGGAACGGCCAATCCCGGCCGCAGTCGCCACCTCCGGCAGCTGCGGCCGGGCCTTTTACCCCCGCAAAAAGCGCTCGATCCGCCCCACCGCCTCCATCAGGTTTTCCATCGAATTGGCGTAGCTGAAGCGCACATAGCCTTCGCCGTAGGCCCCGAACGCCGTCCCGCTCAGGCACGCCACGCCGGTCCGCTCCAGCAGCGCGTCCGCCAGCGGCCTCGACTTCCAGCCCGTCCCCTCGATGTTGGGGAAGGCGTAGAACGCCCCCTCGGGCATCGCGCAGCGGAACCCCGGCAGCCCGTTCAGCTCCACCACGAACGCATCCCGGCGCCGCCGGAACTCGGCGAACATCGCCTCCGACGGTTCCTGCGGCCCGCGCAGCGCCGCCAGCCCGGCCCGCTGCGTGAAGCTCGCCGTGCACGAGTTCGAGTTCACCATCAGCTTGTTCACCGCGTCCACCAGGAACTCCGGCAGCACCCCGTAGCCCATGCGCCACCCGGTCATGGCGTAGGTCTTCGAGAAACCGTCCAGAATGATCGTCTTCTCCTGCATCCCCGGCATCGTGGCGATCGAAACAACTTTCTGCCCGTAGCTCATCCGCGAGTAGATTTCGTCCGACAGGACGATCACGTCGCGCTCCGCCAGCATCCCCGCCATGGCCTCGATGTCCGCCGCCGGAATCACGCCCCCGGTCGGGTTGGCCGGCGAGTTCAGGATCACCATCTTGGTGCGCGCGCTCAAGCGGTCGCGGAACAGGTTCAGGTCGAAGCTGAAGCCCCGCTCCTCCACCAGCGGCATCGGTACCGGCGTGGCGCCGCAATACTTAATCAGCGACTCGTAGATCGGGAACGACGGGTTGGGGTAGATCACCTCGTCGCCCGGCTCCAGCAGCGCCAGCATCGGGAAGAAAATAATCGGCTTACCGCCGGGCACCACGCACACTCGCTCCGGCTGCACCGTGATCCCGCGCGTCCGCGAAACCGTCTCCGCGATCGCCTCGCGCAGCTCCGGCAGGCCCTGCGTCGGCCCGTAGTGCGTCCAGCCCTCGTCCAGCGCCTGCTTGGCCGCTTCGATGATGTGTTGCGGCGTCGGGAAATCCGGCTCGCCGATCTCCAGGTGGATCACGCTCCGGCCCTGCGCCTCCAGCGCCCGGGCCCGCACCAGAACCTCGAACGCCGTTTCCGTGCCAATCCGCGACATGGCGTCGGCGAGTTTCATAACGAATAAGTCCTTTCAACGCGGGGCCGCCGTGATTTCAATACCTTAAATCACGCCCCACCCGCCCGTGGTGGAAATCCCTCGCGGTACCCACTCCAGGCGTTCAAACCCTACAATTTGACCATAACTCCGCGCCCGCCCACTTGCACGTTTTGTGCGCTCATTGCGTCTGAATGTATGAAAGATCATGTCCGGCCGCGTCACAATGGTAGAAGCACTCTGCGTCATGGACGAGCCGCTTGAATTACAGGCCGGCGGTACCGCCCCCGTCTGGGGGGCGGCCGAAGAGGAGTTCCTGCGCCAGCACCTGCGGCGCATCTTCCTGCTGATCTACCGCATCGTCGGCCGTGTCGAGGATGCCCAGGACCTGGCCCAGGAGACTTTCATCAAGGCGCTCCAGCGCCGCGATCAACTGCGCGATCTGGACAAGGCCGGCCACTGGCTTTCGCGCATCGCCTCCAACACCGCCATCGACTTCCTGCGGCGCCACGGCCGCCAGTCGTCTTTCTCCATCGAGGACCTCGCCGCGCCGCTGCGCGCGCCCGCCGAACTCGACCCCGAACAGCAACTCCTCAGCGCCGAGCGCATCCGTGGCCTCCAGGACGGCCTGAACCGCCTTACCCAACGCGAGCGGCTGGCCCTGGTTCTGCGCGATGTCGAGGATCTGCCCGTCGAAGAGGTTGCCGCTCTGCTCAATTGCGGCAAGGCGACGGTCCGTTCCCACATCGCCAACGCCCGCGTTAAATTCAAGCACTACCTCGAACACAACCGCAAATCCGCGCGCCCGCGCCATCCGGCCGGCGATGAGCCCGAGGGGGTGGAATAACATGCTCCGCGGCCAACTCCATCTCGACGCCCCGACGCTGGCGCTGCTGGCCGGCGGAGAGCTCCCCTTCTGGCCCCGTTGGAGGGCCCAATGGCACGTCCGTCTGTGCCCCCTCTGCCAGGCGCAACTGCTCCAGTTCCGCTCGTTGCGCCAGGCTCTGCCGGGCAATGCCCTCGATGAGTCCGACGCTGCCGCGGAACTCCCGGGCGTCGCCTGGAGCGTCTTCGAAGCCGAAATGCGCGCCAACATCCGCCTCGGACTGACCGCCGGCGCTTTGGCCGGCGGACCGGAGGCCAGCGGGTCGGATGCCGGTGGGTCGGATGCCAGCGGGTCGGAAAGTCCTTCGCTGCCCGCCTTGCCTGCCGCCGTTCCGTTCTGGCGCTGGGCCACGGTTTGCGGCGCATTGGTCTTCGTGCTTGGCGCCGGTTGGTGGCTCAGCGTCCCGCGCCACACCCCGACGCCCATGGTTTCGTCGGTCCTCAAGGCCGCACCCGACGGGGAGCCGCTCGACGGCCCCGCTCAGGCGGCCGGTTTCCAACTGCTGGTCCCCGCCTCGAATGCGGTCCGCACCGAGGCTGATTTCAACGGCGGAACGCGCGCCCGCCTGATCGATGGCGAGACCGGCCAGGTCACCCTGCAGCAGGTCTATGCGGAATAAGCTCCCCATCTCGCTCCGGCTGGGCCTGGCGCTGTTGGCCGCCGCGGCGCTGCCCGCGCAGTCGCCGCCCGGCTCCTACCGCGTCGATCTTCCGCCCGACGCCCCGCTGACGCTGCTCTCCGCCGACTGGGGCGCCTCGCGCGCCACCGCCCGCGGCGGCGCCATGCTGCTCGAGCTGCATTCGACTCTGCAATTGAAAAACAGGGGCGCGCTCCGCATCCGCGGCGTCTCGCTGCTGGTGACCGCCCAGGACGCCACCCCCGGCGGACGCGCCTCGGTCACCGTCCCCAGCCTCGACATCGAGTCCGGCGAGAGCTTCCCCGTGCGCATCGACCTGCGCCTGATGCGCCCCTTGCAGACCGCCCCCGGCGCCATGGTCGACGTGCAGCTCGATGGCATTCTGTTTGACGACCTGGGCTTCTACGGCCCCAACCGTATGAACGCGCGTCGCGCCATGCTGGCCTGGGAACTCGAGGCCCGTCGCGATCGCAAATCTCTGCTGGCGGCGCTCGAACGCGGCGGCTCAGAAGCGCTGCGTACCGAGTTGCTCGGCGCCATGGCGCGCATGGCGTCCCAGCCTCGGCTGGAGGTCCAGGCCGTCCGCGGCCGCGCCACCGCCCTCGAGCCCGAACGCGAGGTCGCGCTGGCCGCGCTCTCGCTCCCCGCCTCGCCGGTGGAATTGTTGAGCGGCTCGATCCGCATTGCCGGCGACGAGGCCCGCGCCCCGCACCTGGTGCTGCGCAACGTCGGTA
>JBEKHU010000193.1:0-6352 GCA_050012115.1 Bryobacteraceae bacterium
TCGAACATGGAGGAGTAGGAATTGATGGCCTGATCCACCCAGGAAATCGGCAGAGTCACCGTCGAGTAGACGACGTTCTGCGGGTTGGTGTAGGTGTAGTCCTCCACGGCCTGGATGGTGTTCAGCGAAACGCCGTCTTTGGCCGAGACCTGGACATAGATCTGGCCGTTCGTGATGCCCGGCGCGCCATTGTTGGGGAAGACGAAGCGCAGGACGCCGTGCGCGGGCAGTGTGCCGGCAGCCGTGGCGTTCGCACCCAGAGTCAGTGGCAACCCGTTCAGCACCACGCTGGGCGGAGTGTAGGGGTTGCCGCTGGTGCCCTCCACCGTGATCTGGACGGCGATGTCAGAGCTGGTCGGATTGGTCAGCGTGAAACCCGTGGACCAGCCGCCGCCAATCGCATACCAGTGGAAATAGCCGACGCGCCAGCAGGTAACGTATCCGCCGCCCTGATTCAGGACCGGGAACGGTAAGCATGCCGATTGATCGGCGGCGAGAATGTCCCATTCTCCCAGGCTGGTCAGGGTCAGAGTCGCGAGAACGACGCTGGTGTTGTGGTCGACGAGATAGAAGGTAAGCCCCGGAACGACCCACGAGGCGGTCACCGGCGCCGACCCGCTGGAAACCTGTGTCCCAAACGGCTGCGGGCCGGTAGCCGAAAGAACGTGAATGTCGACCTGCGCGTGGCCCGGGGCATTCCATGTGAGCGTCACGCTATTGACGCCAGCCGGCAGCGCACTCGGATTCGCGGTGAAAGTAATCTGCGCCAGTACCGGCGCCGCGGACGCCAGCGCCAAGAGAAACACCCAGCTTGTAATCTTCTTCACTTGAATATGACTCCTTCGGGTCTTTGCGGCCCTTTATCCTCGGTCTGGCCGTGCCCGCTCCCCGTTCTCACTTCGCGCAAGCCGCGCCCGTCCTGACATGCGGATTCAAAGCTGCTGTCTGCCAGGACGCCTACGCAACGGCAATAGATTCACGTAGCAGCCCAACTCGACTCGGCGACAGGCCTGCAGTCTGTTCAGTCAGATGCACGCCCGGGAGCGCGCGTTTCCTCAATCGTGGCCCGGCGGTCCGCTCAGGGCTGCAGCAACACTCACTCACGCCTTGCAGCCTGCAAAGCGCCCCCTCATTCTACATGACGGGCAACGCCGCGCGGCAGCCTGCGGTACACAAGTGTCCGCCAGCCAGCCAAGCTATCTAACAGTCTACCTCCAGTCCATCGCGGCGGAGCGGCCCGGCGCGCAGGCCAGCAGCGGGCGGGGGAGGGTCTGCCTGGCGGGTTACAGCGGCAGCACTTCCTCGCGCTGCGCGTCGAAATGGAGCGTCCGATGCTCCTCGTAAGCCTGCACGGCCAGCAGGCAGGCCTGGGCCGAGCGGTGGCCGATATAGACATCGCCGTTGGGCAGCTTGCGGGTGCGGCAGCAGTCGAGGAAGTTGTGGACGTGCTGCTGCGTGATGTCGCCGGGGAACTTGGCGATCACGGGCTCGACGCCCTTGCCCGCGGGGTGGAACTCGTAGCGGTTGCGATTGATGAACAGCCAGCCCTTTTCGCCGAAGAAGGTCACGCCGTACTCGGGTCCGCCGGTGACCGCGAGGGATTCAAAATGCACCGTGAAACCGGGGTAGGTGTAGAGCGCGGAGACGGTGTCGGGCGCAGTACGGCCATCGTGAAAGTCGAAGAAGACGCCACCCTGGGCGGCGACCGACAAGGGCGCGTCGACGCCGGTGAACATGTGCACGACATCGATCCAGTGCGCTCCGAAGTCGGTCATCTTGCCGCCGCCGAAGTCGAGGAAGGCGCGGAAATCGAAGTATTGCGCCGGGTTCCAGTCGCGATACTTCACGGCTCCCAGGAAGCGCACCCAGTCGAGATTGGACGGCTTCTCGCGCGGCTCCGACGGCAGGCGCCGCCCGACGCCGGAGTTCCAGACGCACCAGACGTGGGTGAGCTTGCCCAGCAACCCGCTCTCGACGAACTTCTCGCGCGCCTCGAGATAGACCGTGCCGGAGCGCTGCTGCATGCCCACCTGGCAGATGCGATCGTTGACGCGCGCGGCTTTTACGATCTCGGGGCCGTCTTCGCGGCGGCTCACCAGGGGTTTCTCGCAATAGACGTCTTTGCCGGCGCTCAGCGCGTCGATGGCGACTCCCTTGTGCCAGTGGTCGGGGGTGCCGACGAGCACCGCGTCGATCTCCTTGAGTTCGAGCAACCGCCGATGGTCGGAGAAGGTCTGGGCGCCGGGGGCTTTCTGTTGGGCCCGGTCCAACTTCACGGCATAGACGTCGCACAGCGCCCGCACCTCGAGACCGGATTCGTTCTGGAACTGGGTCATCACGTAGGTCCCGCGCTCGCCGGTGCCGACGACGCCGAGTCCAACACGGTCGTTGGCGCCGAGGACGCGGGAATAGGAGAGTGCCGTCAAGGCGGTGGCGCGGGCGAAATCGCGGCGGTTGAGGCTCATGTCTGGCTTCCTTCCGCCTGCGATTCTATCGAAATGGCCGGCCTTACGCGGGTTGGTCGACGATCAGGCAGCGCACATCGAGGGGCGGGACCTTGACCCGCACGGCCTTGCCCACGACGTCGGCCGGTTCGCCGAGGAGCTCGGCGACGAGCTGGCGGCCTTCGAGCGGCACCAATTCCTCCACCGGATCGGCGCCGACATTGAACAGGAACCAGGCCTGGCGCGTCTCCAGCAGGCGGCGGCGCCGCAACAGCCGGCCGGCGCGATCGGGCTTGACGCCGGCCTGGGTGAGGAGGGCCGTCAGCGCCTTTTTGCCGTCTTCCTTGCCCGCCTCC
Organism: Bryobacteraceae bacterium; assembly: GCA_050012115.1. Lineage (GTDB taxonomy): Bacteria > Acidobacteriota > Terriglobia > Bryobacterales > Bryobacteraceae > CAIVVT01. The sequence continues at coordinate 2,801 of JBEKHU010000193.1, forward strand.
ACAGCCGCGCCGATCAGCGTGCCCAGGAGGATCGCCTGGCCGTTGCCGAATCGGTTGCGCACGCCCGCCGCTTCCCCTGCGAGGGCCAGGATCACCTCGGCGCCGTTGGGTTCGAGCGTCTGCAGACAGCGTTCCGCGTCGATCGTGATGCCGGCCAGCGGACCCTGGCCCGCCAGGCGAGGCCTGGTCTTGTTGTCAGGCGGGAATGTATAAAGCTGCTTGTGGCGGACGCCGAACAGCTCTTTCAGAGGCGGAGCCATTTCGCCCGGGTAACCGAAACCGAAAGCGTCGAAACGGCCGGGGCAGGCCTCGGCAATCACGGTACCGCCGTTGCGCACGAACTCGAGCAGCCGTCGGATGGTCTCCGCTTCGAGCAGCCAGGGCATCGGCAATAGGAGAACCCGCTGCCTGGCCGGCGTGTCGGGCAGGAAGGCGGCGTCGGCAAATTCGACGGGATAACCCTCTTCAAACAGCGCCTTCCACAGGCCGGCCGTCGTGTTCTCGAGCGCGGAGGCGTGCTCTGCGCCGGAGGCGGCGAAGAACTGGTGCAACCTCTCGCTGCACACGATGGCGGCCGCGGCGGGGAGCACAGTTCCTTCGGCAAACAGGCGCGCATACTTCTGCAGTGCTTTGCCGATTCGTCCGGCTTCGGTGGCGCGCGCCGTCGTTTCCCCTTCGAGATCGAGCAAGCCGAAGCCGTAAGCCTCGCTCCAGAACGGTTCGGAACGATGATTCCAGAAGCTGACACCGGCCGAGCCCGCGGCGACGGTGCCGAGCGTCCAAAGCGGAATGTCGCGCGGGCTGGGAACGCGCCCGGGCGTCAGGCCGCCGGAGGCGCGCCCGCCTTCGAGCTCGGCGGTCCAGAATCTGCCGCCGGGCCCCTTGGCGCGGCTGGCCGCCCGAATGAGGTCGAATCTCATCAGCTCGTTGTTCCAGAACTGGCGGTAGCGGCGCTTGTGAAGCTCGAGACGTCGCGCTTCGGCCGACTCGCCGGGCTCGTCGAGGTCGCCCCAGGAGGGGTAGGCTGAGGAGCCGTACAGATCGACCGCCTCGGCCCACCGCCAGTCCACGGTGGTGGCCATCGAGGCGCCGGCGGCGTGGGCCAGGATCGGCCGTTTGGCGGGGTCGGCACGGCGGACGGCATCGCCTTTCCAGCGCAGAACCCAGGGCAGGTAGACGCTGTCCATAAAGTGCCGCCAGTCGAACCACGACGGGACCGGGGCGAACATGCGCGGCGGATCGACTTCGTCCCATTCCCCAAAGGCGCTGCGCCAAGCGGCGTTGAGCTCTTCCAGGCTGGCGTAGCGCGTTTTCAGCCAATCGCGGTAAGCCGCCAGCGTGTTGGGACAATAGCAGAGGGCGAGATGGCCGGGCCGAGTGTCCTGGAAGCCAATCTCTTGCCAGACGTTCCAGACGAGGATGTTCTCGAAGCGCGCCAGGCGGGCGACGGCGCTCTCGATGAAGCGTTCGGCGGCGGCGCGGGCGGCCGGATGGTGCCAGCAGGGGCCGGGCTTGCCGTCCGACGGCAACAGGTATTGCGAAGGATCGTTGTGCGGCTGGCCGGTCTCGTATTGCATCGAGGCGTCGGGATACTTGCGCCAAAGCCAGGCCGGCGCCTGTTCCATGGTGAAGCCGAAATAGACCCTGAGCCCGTTCTGGCGGGCGTCCGAAATCACCTGCTCCACACGGGACAGGTCGATGGCGCCTTCGTGCCGTTCGTCGGCCGACCACGACTCCTGGACCTTCACCATGTTGAAGCCCAGCCGCTTGAGCACCGGCAGGTCGGCGCGCAGTTGTTCGAGGGGTAGGGACGGCTCGCGGTAAATGTGCGTTCCGAATGGGAAGAAGTCCGCGCCTGGCTGGGCCGGCGGCGCGGGCGCTTGGCCTGAATGGGCCAATGCCGCCTGGGAGGCCAGAGCAGCCGCGGCTACTGCGGTGAAGGCGCGTCGTGTCAAAGGAGTGCGGGTCACAGAGTCAGCCATGCGAATGGTTGTCAGTATAAGCCCTTCGGAGTATTGAATTCTTAGTCAGGATTGAAGTAGAATCGGCCCTGGAAATCCGCAAGGAGATACACATGGCCCAATCCCGCCGGTCTTTTCTTCAGGCAGCCGCCGCGCTCCAGGCCGCATCGGTCCTGCCCGCCACGGTTTCCAGCGCCCAGGGCGCCGACCCGCCATCGCAAGCTCAGCCACATCGGCAGCCCGAGTTGCCGACGGTGGCCTTCGGCAAGCACCGCATCACCCGGATGATCATCGGCTCGAACCCGCAGTATGGCTACTCGCACTTCAACAAGTGGCTGGACGCGCACTACCGCGAGTACTTCACGCCCGAGCAGAAGCTGCGCCTGCTGATGCACGCCGAAGAGATGGGCATCAACACGTGGCAGGTTCATTACAACGACCAGCCGGCGGGCAACTCGCCGGTGGACGACTACAAGCGCTACCGCGCGGCCGGCGGAAAGATGAACCTCGTTCTGCTGGCCGACTTCGCGCTGATGAAGGACTACAAGCTCGTTCCCGAAGTGGTGAAGACGATGCAGCCGATGTCGATTGGCCATCACGGCGGCCGTACCGACGATAAGTTCCGCAACGGCCAGAAGCAGAGCATCAAGGACTTCCTGAAGGCGGTGCACGACGCGGGTGTCATGGCGGGCCTTTCGACGCACAATCCGGCCGTGGTGGATGTCGCGGAGAGCGAGGGTTGGGAAAACGACTATTACATGACCTGCCTGTACCGGGTCTCGCGCACGCCCGAGGAGGCGCGCGCGGAGTTCGGCGAAGCGCCGCTGGGCGAGCCCTTCTTCGAGCGCGACCCCGAGCGGATGTACAAGATGATCCGCCTCACCAAGAAGCCCTGCCTGGCGTTCAAGGTGATGGGCGCCGGGCGCAACATCGATTCGCCGCAGCACGTGGAACAGGTTCTGCGCACTGCGTACGCGAGCGTCAAGCCCACGGATGCCGTGATCGTCGGCATGTACGGCAAGTTCAAGGACGAGGTGGCCGAGAACACCGCGCTAGCGCGCAAGATTCTGGGCTAAGCCACCGGCTCGCCGGCATTTCGTCCAGGGATGGATCGGGCGTCTTCGAACAGGGCGAAAACACGTGTGATACAAGGCCCTCGGGCTCGGGGACTGACGGTAAGTCTGTCGGAATGAAACATCTTGTGGCATATGTTGTGGGCCGGATGGTAGGCCGGCCCAACAAATGGTAGCTCCGAGGCCGAAAAACTGTTCATCCCGACAGACTCGAGGTCAGTCCGCGCTTTTCGCGGCGCGGCCCGAGTACTCCGCCGCCTCGCACATCAACGCGAGCGCCTGCAGGATCCGTTCCACGTCTTCGAAGGCATAGGAGATGCGCAACTGCCGCCGACCACGCGAGGCCAGATCGCCGTGCGGGTGAACGCAATACTGGCCGGGGATGTAGCTGACGCGCGGGTGCCGGTTCCCGGGCGGGCCATCCACGGCCACGTCGCCAGTCGTCCGGCTCAGGAAGCGGAAAAAGGCCGAGTCGGGATGGGTCTCTACGCCCACGAACGTCAGGTAGTAGTAGAAGC
>JBEKHU010000194.1:0-6331 GCA_050012115.1 Bryobacteraceae bacterium
CAGGACGGATCGTCGCTGCGTGCCCCCAGTTCCTTACCTAAGAACAGATACTTGATGCCGTAAATCGGCAAGACCTTCTTCAGCTCATCCCGGTTGAATTGCGGATTTACACGGCTATAGGGCTTGGATCGCACATCGCAAAGCGCTGTGATCCCATGCAATGAAAGCAGACTGATGAAGCGCTCCCGCGGGTGGGTGGAGTGGCCGACGGTGAAGACGCTTTGCTGCATGGGCTATCTCAATGGTCGCTCACTGAAAACTGCCGCCACCAGCTTGTGACAGCGATTATTGTCCCTTCTCCACGGTTCGGTCAGACTAACGCATATATCGACGCCCTCTAATGGATAGTCGCCTTCCTCCTTGGACTGATACGCGTTGGTGACGACTCGGTCCGTCAATTGCAGGGCGTAGGCAACGCCGTTGTAGCGGAAGCTGCCCCTGTACGTTCTTGTTTTCTCTCCATCCCAGGCTTTTGATCCGACCTTGACAACGAAGTTTTCAGGCCGGATCAACGCCAGAGAATAATTCTGCGTGGCTGCCTCCTCTTGACTCATGCAGTTGAAAGCGCCTGCGCTGGTGCGATCTCTGTTGATCCAGAGGGTTGTGGGCCGGTCAAGCAATTGCGGCAGTACATTCCATGGTAGCTCGCCCACCTTCATCCACCGGCGGGTCGTATCAATGATGTGATTTTCACTCTGGTGATTATGCGGAGCAGCATCCCGCAACGGAACGTCGATGATGTCCAGAAGCTTCGGGAGCACACCATCCCTGTACTTGCATTCCTTAGGCCATACCTCGGCGGTCTTGCGTTCACTCACGGGCCGAATCCATCCGCCATAGTCGCCGTTCGGGAGCACTTCCTTCCCAGCGATGCAACTGCCGCCGGTCTTGATCGAATTCGCCAGGCAGACAATTCTTTTGACGTATGCCATCTAGCCCCACGTCCTCTGTACGAGCTGGCACATCTCCGGTCCCATCACATCGCGCACGATGTAGCAGCTTCTGACGCGGCTCCTTCTCTGAGAATACCGTTACGCAGCGGCTTCGGAGTCTGGCAATCGCAAACAGGCGCCACTGAAGTGCCGCTTTGCCCGGCCCCGGACCCCTTGGACCGTCTGTCAGGGTGTGACGCCGCAGGGTCGCCGCCGGCCTGCCGCGGGGCGCGAACGCGCGCGTTTTGAAGTCGCGGATCGAGCGCGTGCAGCAGTGGCTGAATGCTAAAGTTTGGCACGTTTTCCCTCGTAACCTATTGATTCTCCGTTCAAAAAGTGCTAATTTTTGGCACTTTTTCGTTTTGGCGCAAGCGCCGCCCGGCCGCTCAACGTAACCTTTCCCGGGCCTCCGGGAGCCGGGTTGAACGACGGCGGAAACACCCCTGCGGCGCGGCCAGCCAGGCCCACTTCCACTCTCGCCGCGCGCGGCGGACCGGGCTCGCTTCCACTCTCCCCGCGCGCGGCCATACGGGTTGGTTTCCGCGGCCCCACACGCGGCCAGCCGGGCTGTGTCCGCAGCCCCGCGCGGCCGCTATTTGGTCTGCAGCCGCTGGCTCAGCCGTTGCGCCTGGGCGTTGAGATTCTGCACCTGGCGCAGGTCTTCCTCGGCCGCCTGGACCAGGCTCTGCAGGCGCGGCAGGTCGGTCGAGAAACTGGGGGCGCTGCTCGAATCGCGATAGCGGTCCAGGCGCGCCGAGAGCGAGCGCAACTGCTCGTTGACGTCGCGGTAGCGGCGCTGCAGGTTGTTCAGGTAGTTGTCGCGCCGCCGCGCCAGCTCGTCCAGCTCGCGCAGCGTCGCCGCGGTCTGGCTGATGCGTTGCCGCAAGTCGCCGGACTCGGCCTGGGCGCGGCGGGCCAGCTCGTCGGCGGCGTCGGCCCGGGCGGTCTTGGATTTCAATTCGGCCTCGACGGTCTCGTTCATGCGCCGCAGGTTGTCGGCTTCCTCGCGCGCCTCGCTGGCCGCCGACTCGAGCCGCGTGTTATCCGACTGCAGCTGTTCGAGCGACGCCTCGAGCTGTTGCAGGCGCGACTGGGCGGCCTGCAGGGCGGCCTTGGTGTCGCTCAACTGGCGCTCGGTGAGCGCCAGCACGCGCACCGTCTCCACGCCCGCCGAAGTGGCCGCGGAGCGCGGCGGCGGCGGCGGCATGGCGGGGTGCAGGCCGCTGGATTCGAGCTGCGAGCGCAGCGCCGCGTTCTGCGCCTCCGTGGTCTGGACGCGCGTCTCCGCGTCGGCGTAGGCCTGGCGCACATGCGCCAGGTCGGAGCCCGCCAGGTGCGCCTCCCGGCGGCTGCCGATCCACAGAATCAGAAACAGGCAGGCCGCAAGCAGCGGCACCACCGACGTGGCAAGACGAGGCCAGCGAGTCATGACTTGGGTTCCTTTCCCCGCGGGGCGAGTGTGAATCGGGTCCGGTACTGGATGTCGCGGCCGGCGGCCGAGAGCTGCACGGAATAGGTCCGCGGCGTGCCGGCGGGCAGCTCCAGGTCGACCGCCCAGTGGCTGGCGATCCGTTTTAACATCTGGCCGACGTCGCCGGGAATGTCGCCCGGCGCGCGGCTGAAGGCGGCCGAGCCGCCGGTGGCCTCGGCGATCTGCTGGAGGCCGGTCTGATAAGCCTCGTTGAGCCGGTCGCGCAGGTAGGCCAGGTGCTGGATGAACACCGGCACGTCGAAGGCATTGAGGGCCGCGGCGAGCTTGGCCGTTTTTTCGCGGATCAGGGCTTCGGGGAAGCGGCGGCTGAGGTCGCGCGAGTCACTGGGGTTGATCACCGGATTGGTGTAGTCCTCGCGGTAGTTGTAGATGCTCGAATCGGTCAGAAACAGCACCGCCATGCGGACCGGCGAGCGGCGCAGGACGCGCTCGGCCAGGGCCGCGACCGGTTCAACCGCCTCGAGCAGGCCGGCGCGGCCGGTGGTCTCCAGCGCATCGAGCCGCGCGATCGCTTCGGCGCGCCCGGGCCCCGGATCGGCCAGCACGCGCAAGCCGTCCTGCGCGCGCAGCAGCGCCACCCAGACGTTCCCCGGCAGGGCCTGGAGCGCGCTCTTGAGCGCGTCGCGCGCGGGCGAGATCAGCGCCAGATCGCCGGTCAGGTCGAGAACGATGTGCAGCAGCAGGGGCGAGCCCGGATCGCGGATGCCGACAATCTTCGCCTCGCGGCCCTCGACGGTGGCCTTGACGGTGGCCGCGTCGAGCGGCGGATCGCCCATCCAGGCGGTGACGCGGCAGCGCAGGGCGGCGGCCGGGGCCGACGGCTTGTCGGCCGCCGGAAGCGCCAGGGCGGCGAGCAGGCCGAGAAGTTGTCTGCGCAGCATCGTCAGGAACCCATTGTCAGAAGCTCAACCGCAGCCCGAGCTGCACCACGCGCCCGCCGCGCGAACCGATGATATGGCCGGCATCCGTGTTGGGCGAAGCCACCGATCCGATGACCGGGTCGGGGTTGTTCCAGTTGGCGTGGTTCAGGAAGTTGAAGGCGGAGGCGGTGAACTCCACGGTCCGATCGGCGTCGAGGGCGAAGCGCTTGGCCAGGGAGAGGTCGTGGTTCTGGAGCCCGGGGTTGAGGATCGAGATGGTGCGCGGGGCGTCGCCCAGCGTGAAATCGGGCGGCTGGGTGAAGGCGGCGGGGTTGAACCACAGATTCGGGCCCTGGTTCGAGACGCTCGGGGAGACGCCCGGCACGACGTTGACGCGAAGGGCGTTGATGACGCCGCCGGTGTTGTTGAAGAGCGCTTCGAGGGCGATGGGGCCGCCGTCCTGGACGGTGGAAATGTCGCTGACCGACCAGCCGTCGACGAGGTGGCGGCGCCAGTCGCGGAAGTTGAGAAAGGGCTTGCCGGCGCCGATGGGCAGATCGTAGCTGAGGGTCAGGGAGAGATGCTGGGGCGGGTTCCAGGGCGTGAGGGCCCACTCGTTGTGGGCGTTGAAGTAGTCCTGCTTGCCGTAGGGGCCGCTGTAGTCGTCCCATTGGCGCGAGTACTCGTAGGTGGCGCTCAGGGTGAGCCCGCCGGAGGTGCGCTTCTCGGCCCGGAACCAGGCGCTATTGCGGCGATAGTCGCCTTCGGGCCAGAGGCTGTTGACGTCGAAGTCGAGGTACTGCGGATAGGGGCGCAGCGAATTGCGGAAATCGGTGTTGTTGAGCAGCACGCCGTACTGCATGTCGTTGGGCGAGATGGCGTTGGGATTGGCGGCCCAGTTGCCGACGAAGATGTCATGGCCCCAGGCGGTGGAAAGGCCGGCGGAGAGGACAACCTGGAAAGGAACTTCGCGTTCATAGGAGACGCCGGAGGACTGGTAGACGGAGGCCTTGCCGGAGCGGTCGAAGAGGGCCGCGTTGGCGCCGTTGGCGGCGTCGGGATGCAGATCGGGGAGCGGACCCGCGGGCGGCACGCCCCGGGCGAGGAAGAAGGCCGGCGTGAGTTCCGAGTCGGGCGCGGTGAAGGTTTGCACGCCGTTGAAGCCCTGGGTGCCCCACTGGGCGCCATAGAGCGGGGGCATCTGGTAGCTGCGGGCATAGCTGGCGCGGATGACGCTCTTGCGGTTGCCGCCGGGACTCCAGGCCACGGAGGCGTAAGGGTCGGCGCGGTGGATGTAGGGCTGGAAGCCGGCGGGCGCGCCGTTGAGACCGGCGAAGATCAGCGCGCCGGGCAGGCCGCCCGCAGGATTGATGGCGCTGAGGTCGACGGTCGACTGGCGGTTGTACTTCTCGGTGCGCGGCGATTGCGTTTCAAAAGTCAGACCGAAGCTGAGCGTCAGGCCGGGGGCCGGCTCCCAGGTGTCGGTGGCGACGAGCACGTATCGCGAGACGCGGAAGTAACTGGGCGAGAGTATATCGCTCACGTAGCCGGAATCCACGGCGCCAAGGAGAAAGCTGGCGAATTGCGAGCCCGTGTTCACGATGCCGGGCAGGTCGGTGTAGCCGGTCGAGGTATAGAAGGCCCCGGCGGGCGCGGAGGGCTGAAAGGTGTCGACCTGCTGGCGCTGGAACTGGCCGACAAAGCGCAGGCTATGCTGGCCGAACTTGAGGGAGTGGGCGTCGGTGTAGGTGAAAACGTTGCGGGCCATGCGGGCATTGCCGTTATAACGGCCGACGGGCAGGTAACCGAAACTGATGCGCGGGAAGACCTGGGCCGTGAGGCCGGTCAAGCCGAGCGCGGTAAGCGGGTCGATGGAGCCGGAGGAGTTTTGCGAGACGTCGCTGCTCATCTCGACGGTGGCGGCGTTGACGCTGCCGGGCGAAAGGGTCAGCACGTGCTCGGCGGTGATGCGGCGGTTGGAATACTGGCGGTCCGGGGGGCCGGGATCGGCGGCGTTGTCGATGTAATGGGCGGCGCCGGCGAAGCCGCTGGTGTAAGCGGTGCTGACGCTCAGGCGGTGCTTTTCATCGAAGCTGTGGTCGACCTTGGCGATCATGCCGCCGGCAGTGTTGGTCTCGGGCGAGACCAAGAAGTAGTTGTTCTGAAAGTACGGGCCGACGGCGGTGTTGGGCGGCGGGATATAGGAGATGACCTTTTGGGCGACGGGATCGAGCCGGGTGGCGGGGATGATGCTGTTGGGAAAAGGGGCGCGGTCGTATTGCAGGTTGGCGGTGGAGACGGGCTGGGTGGAGTCGTAAGCGGGATTGGCCTGCGTGGTGAGGGGGTCGTAGATCTGGAGCGGCACGCCAGCCGCATCGACGACAGCGGTGTAGTCGCCGCCGCGTTCGGCCATGATGGGCACGGTGCGCAGGTAGGAGCGGCCGATGCGCTCGCGCACGCCCTCGTAGTTGAGGGAGAAGAAGGTACGGCGCGATCCGTTGTAGATGCGGGGCAGGAAGACGGGTCCGGAAATGTTGAAGCCGAACTGGTTGCGGCGCAGGAGGTCCTTGGTGCCGCCGTTCTGGACGATTTCATGGGGGACGGCGTCGAGGAAGTCGTTGCGGAAGTTCTCGTAGAGCCGCCCGTGGAAGGAAGAGAGCTTGACGGCGCTGGCGGCGGACTTGCTGGGGCTGTCGGCGCGGAGCCCGAGCGAGGCCGTGGCGAGTTTGAACTCCGCGGCAGCCGCCTCGAGCTCGGAGGGGCGTGGGGGAGAGTTCGCCGGGGGCCGTGCCTGCGAGGGCGGCGGCGGCGCGGATTGGGGCTGCGGAGGAGGCGTCTGGGCCGAGCCCGCCGCCGCGAACAACACCGCACAGAGGACGATGGCAGGAAGGTAAAGCGATCTCGGCATCAGATCCTCTTCATTCTACTGGCCTGTCGCCGTGAAATCGTCGCCATGCGCCAAACCGCCTGCTGGCGCGGCGTCACGAGGAGCTCCTTAACAGATCGGCTCCGTCACGTCGGCTCCACGACAGGCTGCTAGGCTGGTG
>JBEKHU010000195.1:0-6330 GCA_050012115.1 Bryobacteraceae bacterium
CGGGCCATCCGTCGTTGTCAAAGTCACCGGTCAGGACGGTGAAGCCGTAGTATTCGCGCGGCGTCTCAACACCGGCTTGCTTGGTCACGTCGGTGAAGTGGCCGTGACCGTCGTTGTGATACAAGGTCATCGATTCGCCCTTGAGGCCGCGCGGCCCGCACGGAACAGGGACGCCTTTCCAGTTGCAGCCGCTCTTTTCGCGCGGCCGGGGCGTTTCCTGCGCATTGAAATCGATGTAGTTGGCAACAACGAGATCGAGGAAGCCGTCACGGTCGTAATCGATGAAGGCGCAGCCCGTGCTCCAGCGCGACTCCGGACGATACAATCCTCGTTCGCGCGTCTCATCGCGAAACGTTCCGTCGCCATTATTGTGCAGGAAGACATTGTGGCCCCACTGGCCGATGAACAGATCCACGTGGCCGCTATTGTCCACGTCGCCGGCACAAACGCCCTGCGACCACCCGATATGGCCGATGCCCGCTTTCTTCGTGACATCTTCGAAGCGCAGCCCGCCAAGGTTGTGATAAAGATGCGGCGTGAGCGGCTCGATCCCGGGCTTCAACCTGTCTCCCTGCAGCAGAAAGATATCCGGCAGGCCATCATTGTCGTAGTCGAAGATGGCAACGCCACTGCCGGTGTTCTCGACGACGAAGGTCTGGTCCAATTCTCCGGAGACGACGACCGCGTTCAGCCCGGCCTGTGCCGCGACATCGCGAAAGTCCGCTACAGGCGCCTTCATGCCCGGCGGGAGCGGACGGGCGGGCTGATCCTTGGCGCCCGTTGACACCATTTGAGAGAGGGCCGTCTTCTCCAAAAGTGCAAAGAGACAGAGGACCAAAGCCGCACTGGCCGCGGCAATTGAAAGAGTGCGCCGGCTGAGATGAAACACTAACGGGCCTTCCCTGGATGAGATTGAGCGCGCTGTGCTTTCGCCTGCGCAATGAGCACAAGCGCGCGCTCGATGTCGGGATCCGACGGCTTCGACGCTTTCGCGAGCAGAAGTTCCTTCTCACCATTGTCGATGTCGCCGATCTGACAACCGAGCAGACCAAGGTTCTTGTGCAGGTCCGCTTTGACGGCGCAGTCGCCGCAGATCTCAATCGCTTCCTTCAATTGCCGGGTCGCTTCCTGCCACTCGTGGGCCTGCATGGAGACCACGGCATCGTTGCCCAGCGTCGCAGCCCGGTCGGCAATTTGCCTCTTCTTCTGGACCTCGGCGTAGCGCGCGGTCAGCCGCGCGGCCTCGGCCGGGTCTGACGGCCTGACCGCGCGCGCGAGATTCCACAACGCCTGGCTGTTATCCGGATCGAGGGCGATGGCCTGTTTCCAGGCTGCCATGGCTTCCTGGGTCCGCGCTTCGTGCTCCAGGCTCTGTCCGAGCGAATACCATGCCGTCACGTTGCGAGGCTGCAGCTTCACGACGGTTTGCAGCAGGCCGATCGCCTGGTCGAAATGGCCGGCCTGCTTCTCGATGACGGCCAGGAAGTAGTGCGGTTCCGCCATCTGCGGGGCCAGACGGCAGGCCGTTTCGAAATCGGGCCGAGCCTCGGAGTCCCGTCCCAGGTCCAACAGGACGCGGCCGCGATTGAAGTGAGCCGCGGCCGATTGCGGGGCGAGTTGTACCGCCGCACCGGTTTCGGCGAGGGCGCCGGGGAGATCGTAACTGTCGGCCAGCGCGATCGCCAGGTCCAGATGCGCGGCGGCCGATTGCGGCGCCAGCGTGACAACCTTGCGCAGCAAAGCGTTGCCTTCTGCGCTCTTCCCGAGCCGGGCCTTGACTTTGCCCATGGCCGACAAGGTTGGCAGGTCCGTCGGCGCCAGTCGCATGGCCTTGTCGAGCTCTGTCTCGGCTGCCGCGAAATCCTGTTCCTGAGCAAGCAGGAGACCGAGGTTGAGATGGCCCTGCGTGTAGTTCGGGTCGTCCTCCAGTGCCTGTAGCAATAGCTTCTTCGCTTGGGCGTTGTCGCCCTTGAGTGCGTAGATCATCGCGAGATTGCCGCGCGCCGGCACCAACTGCGGGTCGGCCTCGAGCGCCGCCTCTATCCACTGTTGGGCCGATGGGAGATTTCCGGCGGCGAGATCGAGCCGCCCCAATTCGCTGCGGGCCTCAGCCATCTGCGGATCCAGGCGAGCCGCCGTTTCCAGGGCCTTCCGCGCGCCCGCCGTGTCGTGCGCGGCATCGAGAGCTAACGCCAGGTTGTATTCCGTTCGCGCGTTCCGCGGATCGATCTCCAGCATCTGCCGGTAGACTTCGGCCGCCTGCGCCGGTTTGCCGGATTGCAGCAGTTCGTTGGCCTGATTGCCTCGCGCCGCCAACTGGCTCACCTTGAACTCCAATTGTTTTCCTTTGCGGAACTCTTCGGCAGCTTCAGCCGCGCGCTTGCTGTCTCCCAATGTGCGTTGAACGGCGGAGAGTTGAAACATCGCCGCCGTATCGGTTGGCTTCAACTCGACGGCTTTCTGCAGATGCGGAAGCGCCAGCTTCGGTTTGTTGTTGCGCGCCAGCACGAACCCTAGCTCGTACTGCGCCTGCGCGTTGCCAGGGTTGCCCGCGACGGCGCGTTCCAGTTCGACCTCGGCCTTGTCATACTCGCCAAGCCCCCGGTACACCGAGCCGAGCAGGAGATGGCCCTCGGGATCGGCCGGCTTCCGCTTTGCGTAGTCCTGCGCGGGCGGGAGAGCGTCCGGGAAGGCCGAGACGGTGGTGAGGGCCTTGACCATCGCCAGCAACGCATCAGTGTCCGCCGGGTCGAGCCGGATTGTCTGCGTGTATTCGTCGGCGGCCTCCCGGAAACGCGACTCCTGCGCAAAGATGTTCCCCAACGTGAAGTGCACTGGTTTCAGATCGGGATGATCCTTCGTCAATTCGCTCAGGATGCGAATGGACTCCTTAGCGTCTCCGTCCTGATAGATGGCGACGCCCAGGGACAACGCGATGTCAGTCGATCCCGGCTGAAGGGCCAGCGCCTGCTTCCAATACTGAATGGCAACTTTATAGTGGCGGCCGGAGGCCAGCAACTGTGCCAGGTGGTCCAACGCGTATACGGAAGAGGGCTCGATTTTCAGCACACTCTCGAACTCGAGTTTGGCTTCGTCCGTGCGCCCTAGGTCCGTGAGAACCGTTCCCAGCGAGTTGTGCGCCTGCACCATGCCGGGATTCGCTTTCAGCGCCAGACGAAACTCATTCGCCGCGGCCTGCATCTGCTGCAGGCGGACACGCGCCACACCGAGATCGTAGTGCGCCTCGGCGGAGGCGGGCTCCAGCCGGACCGCCTCTTCAAACGCCGCGACCGAGCACTTCAGATTGCCGTTCCCGGCGAACCAGGCGCCGGCTGCGTCATAGACGCGGGCTGAAGGAGTGCTCCGGATGGCGCTCGCCAGCTCTGCCGGCGGTTTGCAGGTCTCCGGCAGTCGCGCAGGCGGGGCTGCGGCGACCGGCAGCCACGCGGCGCCGCAACACAGCAACAATGCTCGACAGTGGCCCAGCGGGGCCAGGATGCGCTTCATTGTGGATCTGCGATCAGTATATTTTGCCCGGTTCACTCTCGTCATCGTTCGCTGCCAGCACGCGGCTCCTCGATTGTGATCACACGATCCGCTTGCACATCCCCCATCAACTGCCGCACGCCGGACGGCCAGCGAATTTCGATCTCACGCACGGTCCGGGAAGCCCCCAGGCCGAAATGAACGCGTGGATCGCTGGATGCCGCATAGCCCGTACTCGTGGTGACCTCGTTGTATTGTTTCTGACCGTCCTCGGTGGTGATCCGGATCTGCGCGCCGATGCCCATCCGGTTGCTCTTCGTGCCAACGAGCCGGAGCAGGAGCCAGTGGTTGTGGTTGTCCGTCACGTTGTGGAACAGCCGGACCGGTCCATGCAGAGCCGTGACCACGATGTCGATACGGCCGTCATTGTCCAGATCTCCATAGGCGAGTCCGCGGTTGGGCGCCGGTCGAACGAAATCGGCGCCCGCCGTCGCGCTGACGTCGTCAAACTGCCCGTTGCCGAGGTTGCGAAAGACGGAATTCGGTTCGGCGTAGTGAAAGTGCTTGGAGATCGCATCGATGTTGTCCATGACGTTGCCGCGGGCGACGAACAGGTCCTTCCAGCCGTCATTGTCGAGGTCCGCAACCCCGTTGGACCAGCCGGACATCATCCGCGTGCTGCGCGCGATCCGGCTTGAAAGGGTGGCATTGTCGAAGCGTCCCGCTCCGCGGTTCAGGAATAAGGGGAACGTTTCGTTCTCGATCGCGGTGTGCCAGATGTCCGGCAAGCCGTCGTTGTTCACATCGCGGAAATCCGCTCCCATGCCGGCGAGGGCGTTGCCGTCTTCGTTGTAGGCGACGCCCGCCTGGAAAGCGACCTCTTCGAAGCGTTTGCCGCCCAGGTTGTGAAACAGCAGGTTCGCGCTGTTGTCATTGGCCACGAAAATGTCCATGAATCCGTCGCCGTCGTAATCGGCGAACACCACGCCCATTCCCTTGCCCTGCACGGCGGCGATCCCGGTCTCTTCCGAAACATCGGTGAAGGTGCCGTCGCCGTTGTTGCGATACAGCGTATTCGGAAGCGGAGCGTAGCTGTTGGGATGGCAATAGCCCCGGCCGTTCAGTCCCATGCAGGCCGGTTCGTGCTTCGGATCCCACTGGCAGTAGTTCGAGACAAAGAGGTCGAGCAGACCGTCGTTGTTATAGTCGAGCCAGCCCGCGGAAATCGACCACATCTTCCGGCCCGCGAACACGCCCCCGCCGACGCCCGCTTTGGCCGTCACGTCGGTGAACGTTCCATCGCCGTTGTTGTGGAAGAGCTGGTTGCCGTTGACGTTGGCCAGGTAGAGATCGGGCCACCCGTCGTTGTCATAGTCGCCGACGGCGACGCCCATGCCGTAGCCTGCTCCTGCGACGCCGGCTTTGGCGGTCACGTCCGTAAACGTTCCATCGCCGTTGTTGTGGAACAGGCGGTTGTAATACTTCGGCCCCGTCTTCACCAGCGAGGGCATCTCAGCGCCGTTGACCAGGTAGATGTCCAGGCGTCCATCGCCATCGTAATCGAACAGGGCGACTCCGGCCGGCATCGTTTCGGGTTGATGCTTCTCCAGCGTTGGGCTATTCTCCGTCGCAAAGCGCACCCCGGCCGACTGGGCGATGTCCTGAAACCGGATTGGGGCCGTCGCCGGAACGAACGCCCGCAGGATCAACACACCCAGGGCACACGTGCAGACGATTTGCAGCCATCGCGAGACCATTGGTTAACGCGCTCCCTTCGACGGTTCATGAACGATCAGAATCCGGTCAATACCGGGATTGTCGAGCCGCTGGACGACGCCGCTGGGCCATTCGATCTCAAGCGACCGCACGGACCGATCCTCTCCCAGGCCAAAGTGTACGCGTTTGTCGCTGGCGGAGAAATAGCTGCCTCCCGTGATGACGGTGGCAAACTGACTTGCGCCGGAGCCGCTTACCAGATGAAGGCGCGCGCCAATCCCATCGCGATTGCTGAGCGTGCCGATCGTGTTCACGGTCAGCCAGTGGTTGGAACTTCCCTGATTGCGCAGAATCATCGGCTTCCCGTCGAGACAACTGACGGCAATATCGATCTGGCCATCGTTGTCGAGGTCTCCAAACGCGGCGCCTCTGGCGGCCTGCAGCGTCCGGAACGGTTCGCCGCTCTGCGTGGACACATCCTCGAAGTGGCCCGCCACATTGCGCAGAAGCAGGAGCGATTCCAGATAGCGCACGTTCGGCTGGAAATGCTCGATATTGTCCGTGACGTGCGACTGCGCCACAAACAAGTCTTTCCAACCATCGTTATCGTAATCGAAGAAGCTAGTGCCCCAACCCGAGTGCGGCATGGTGATCTGGGCCACGCCCGTCATGCCTGACACGTACTGGAATGCGCCTTTCACGTTGTGGAACAGGGAGTACTTTTGGTTCGCCAGGTTGTTGATGAAGACGTCCGGCCAGCCGTCATTGTCGTAATCCTCGAATGCCACGCCCATTCCGGAGAAGGCATGGCCGTCTTCGTCATAGGCGAGCCCGGCCTCCATGGCGACTTCGGAGAACGTTCCGTCGTGGTTGTTGTGGAACAGTTGCTCCGCCATGGCGTCATTGGCGACGAGAATGTCCGGCCAGCCATCACGGTCGTAATCGTTGAAGGCGCTGCCCAAGCCGTGGCCCGGAAAGGCGGCGATACCGGATTTTGCGCTCACGTCGGTGAAAGTGCCATCGCCGTTGTTGTGATAGAGGATGTGGGTGACCGTCTTGAAGACGTCGGGGTTGCAGTAGGCGGGATGTCCGGTTTGCGGAGCGCCGCACGGCATGTTTCTCGTAAAA
>JBEKHU010000196.1:0-6270 GCA_050012115.1 Bryobacteraceae bacterium
CGAGGTGCCGGAGAAGGGAGTGGACTTCTACCTGCCGAAGGCGGTGCCGCACGGCGAGGTGCGGGTGCGGTGGTATCTGTCGAAGGTCACCGGCGGGTGGCGGCGGTGCTTCGTTTACACGCCGCCGAATTACGACTCGAACGCGCAGGCGCGCTACCCGGTGCTGTATCTGCAGCACGGCATGGGTGAAGACGAAACGGGATGGATGATCCAGGGCCGGGCAAACTTCATCCTCGACAACCTGATCGCCGAGGGCAAGGCCAAGCCGATGATCATCGTCACAGACAACGGCTATGCGCGGAAGGCGGGCGCGCCGGCGACGGGTGGCGGCCCGGGAGGCCAGATCGGCGGCTTCGAGGAGGTCATGCTGCAGGACGTGATCCCGATGATCGACTCGACCTACCGCACGCTCGCCGATCGCGAGCATCGCGCGATGGCGGGGCTGTCGATGGGCGGCAATCAGACCTGCCACCTGACGGTCAAGAACCTCGACAAGTTCGCCTGGATCGGATTGTTCAGCGGGACGGGCAACGGCCTGAGCACGGCGCCGATCGACGTGCAGACCTTCATCGGCGGGGTGTTCAGCGATGGTGCGGCGTTCAACCGGAAGGTGAAGCTGCTGTGGATCGGCATGGGGACCGAGGAGCCGAATCCGTTCCCGGGCGCGATCGACGCGTTTCGCAAGATGCTGGACGACGCCGGAGTGAAGTACGTGTACTTCGTCTCGCCGGGGACGGCGCACGAGTGGCTGACGTGGCGGCGCGACCTGAACGACTTTGCACCGCGGCTGTTCCGCTGAGGCCGAAGGAGACGCACCATGAAGACACTTTGGGTTGCGGCCGCCACAACGGTCGCGCTCGCGACAGCCCTGGCGCAGCCGGTGAAGGTGGCCGGCGGTCAGGTGGAAGGCACGGTCGAGAACGGCCTGACGGTTTACAGAGGCATCCCGTTCGCGGCGCCGCCGCAGGGAGATCTGCGGTGGAAGGCGCCGCAGCCGGCCGCAAGCTGGCAAGATGTGCGCAAGGCCGATCACTTCGCGCCGGGCTGCATGCAGTCGATGGGCAATCCGCCGCCCAGTGGCCTAAGCGAAGATTGCCTGTACCTGAACGTGTGGACGCCGGCAAAGGCGGCGAAGGACCGCATTCCGGTGCTGGTCTGGATCTACGGCGGCGGCTTCAACGGAGGCGCGAGCTCGATCCCGGATTACAGCGGAGAGAAGCTAGCCAAACGCGGCGTCGTGCTGGTAAGCCTCGCTTACCGCGTGGGCGTGCTTGGCTTCTACGCGCATCCGGAATTGAGCGCGGAGAGCGCGCAGCACGTTTCGGGTAACTACGGCCTGCTCGACATGATCGCCGGACTCCAGTGGATTCAGAAAAACATCGCCGCGTTCGGAGGCGACCCGAAGCGAGTCACGATCTTCGGTGAGTCCGCGGGCGGCATCGCCGTCAGCATGCTGTGCGCCTCGCCGCTCGCCAAGGGACTATTCGTTGGCGCCATCTCGGAGAGCGGCGGCTCCTTCGGACCGGTCAGTAAGAATCCGACTCCGGGCGAGAACATGCGCGTGCTCGCCGACGCCGAAGCCTCCGGCGCGGAGTTCGCCAAGTCAGCGGGTGCGTCGTCGCTCGAAGAACTGCGCGCGCTTACACCCGAGAAGATCCTCGAGGCCGGGCGCAAACAGCGCGGCATGGCGTGGCCGATCGTCGACGGCTGGGTGATTCCGGACGACCAGCACAAGCTCTACGCGGCCGGCCGCTTCGACGACACGGCCATCCTGGTCGGCTACAACTCGGACGAAGGCTTGAGCTTCTCCCACGAGCGCACGGCCGAAGCCTACACCAGGAGCGTAAGAGCCCGTTACGGCCCGTGGGCGGATAAGCTGATCGCAGCGTATCCGACCAGTGGCGACGGCGTGACGAAGACGGCGCGCGACCTGATGCGCGACTCGGCCTTCGGCTGGCACACCTGGGCCTGGGCGCGGTTGCACTCGGCCAAAGCCAGGGGCAAGGCGTACTACTACTACTTCGACCAACATCCGGACTACGCGGCCGGCTCGGAGAAAGCGGGCCAGGGCTCGCCGCACGGCGCCGAAGTCGCCTATGTCTTCGATCATCTGGTCGAACTGCATCGACCGGCGACCGAGGCGGACCAGCGCATCGCCGATGCGATGGCCACCTATTGGACCAACTTCGCCAAGTACGGCAATCCCAACGGCAATGGCATGCCGGAATGGCCGGCCTTCAGCGACAAGAATCCGGTGGTGATGTACTTCAGTGGAACAGCCCATACGGGGCCGGTCCCAAGTGAATCGGCACTGCGCGTGCTGGACGGGTATTTCGCCTGGCGCCGAAGCCCGGAGGGAGAGCAAGTGAAGGCACCGCAGCCATCCGGCACCAAGTGAAGATAGCAGCGGACGGAATAAAAACGTTCTGACGAGCCCATGGGAGAAGTGATGAGAAGTTTCGTAATACTGCAGATCCTGGCGCTCGGCCTGTGTTGGGGCCAAAGCGCGGATGAATCGAAGCCCGCGAGTTCCAATGTCATGGGCTCGGAGTACCCGCGTGTTTTCGCCGACGGACGCGCGTCGTTCCGGCTGAAGGCGCCGGATGCGCAGAAGGTCCAGGTGGACATCATGGCCAAGAAGTACGACATGGCGAAGGGCGAGGACGGCTACTGGAGCGTCACGATTCCGCCGCAGGTCGTCGGTTTCCACTACTATCGCCTGGTGGTCGATGGCGTGAACATCAACGATCCCGGCAGCGAGACCTACTTCGGCGTCGGCCAGCAGTTCAGCGGCATCGAGATTCCCGAGCCCGGCCACGTCGACTACTACGAGACCAAGAACGTGCCGCACGGCGAGGTGCGCCAGCGCCGCTACTGGTCCGAGATCACGCAACAGTGGCGGCGCTGCTTCATCTACACGCCACCCGGCTACGACGCCAACCAGAAGACGCGCTATCCGGTGTTCTACCTGTTGCACGGCTTCGGCGAAGACGAGCGCGGCTGGGTGGTGCAGGGCCGGCTCGACAACATTATGGACAATCTGATCGCGGAGAAGAAGGCCGTGCCGATGCTGGTCGTCGTCGACACGTTCGTCGCCGCCAAGCCCGGTGAAGAACCGATGGTGATGCGGCAGGACGGCCGGCGGCCGAACATCGGTCGCGACGTCACCGGAACGTTCAGTCAGGTGCTGCTGAAGGAACTGATCCCGATGGTCGACTCCACCTATCGCACGCTGAGCGACCGCGAGCACCGCGCCATGGCGGGTCTCTCGTGGGGCGGCATGACGACCTACACAATTGCACCCGCCAACCTCGACAAGTTTGCCTACATCGGCGGCTTCAGCGGCAGCACAGGCGGCTTCGGCCGTGGCAATGTCGATGTGAAGACCATGCAGGGCGGCGTCTTCGCCGACGCCGAGGCCTTCAATAAGAAGGTGAAGCTGCTTTATCTCAGCATCGGCTCAATGGAAGGACCGGGAGCCAAGAACTTCCACGAGGCGCTCGAGAAAGCAGGCATCAAGAACGTCTACTTCGAGTCGCCGGGAACAGCCCACGAGTGGCTCACTTGGCGGCGCAGCCTGAACGACTTCGTGCCGCGCCTGTTCCAGTAATCTTGAAGCGGGTCGGCGGCGGCACGCGGAGCTCGAGTCATATCGCGCTCCGGTACCGCCGTGGCCCGAATTCCATCGAGCCGCGTCACCCGTCCCACGACGTCTTGCTGACGTCGTGGCGCAGCGCGATGCGAGCGGTATGATGGCTCGGACTGTACACCATCGACTCAACTCTACCCAGGGAAAGCACCGTGCCGAATCGATCTCTCATCCACATCTCTGTCCTGGCCCTGTTGGCTGGGGCCGTGGCGAACTGCGCCACGCCGGATAACGCACTCGAGCTCTGGTATAGGCAGCCGGCGCGCAACTGGAATCAAGCCCTGCCGGTCGGCAACGGCCGTCTGGCGGCGATGGTATTCGGCGATGCCGCGCGCGAGCACCTTCAGCTCAACGAGGATTCCATCTGGAGCGGCGGCAGGCGCGACCGGAGCAATCCAGAGGCTTCCAGGGCGTTCCCCGAGGTTCGCCGGCTGATCGAGCAGGGTCACCCGGCACAAGCGCAGGAGATGATCGACCGGACGATGATCAGCATTCCGCGCGCGTTGCCGGTCTACGAGACGCTCGGCGACCTTTGGCTGGATTTCGGACTCAATGCGGACCCGGCCTCCTACCGCCGCGAGCTGAATCTTGAGACCGGCATCTCTACCGTGAGGTTCACCGCCAACGGTGTTCACTACGTCCGCGAAGTGCTCGCCTCGGCGCCCGCTCACTCCATCGTCGTGCGGCTCAGCGCCGACAAGCCGGGCAGCGTCTCCTTCCGCGCGACGATGAGCCGGCCGGCCGATGCCACGGCGGCGGTGGAGCGCGGGCGTCTGGTTCTGACCGGTCAGGCCTTACCGAAGAGGGCCCCCGGCGAGGTGGAGAGCGGCGTGCGCTTCCGGGCCGAGTTGAGCGCGGCGATCTCCGGCGGCCAGTTCGAGGGCGAGGGAGACCATCTCGACGTCAACGGCGCCGACAGTGTCACGCTCACAATCGTTGCCGCCACGGATTATCGCGCGAAGGACCTTACTCAAGCCTGCGAGCGCGATCGCGCTGCGTCGCAGCGGCCGTACGCAACGCTCCGCGCCGAGCACGTCGCCGACCATCAGCGCCTGTTCCAGCGCGTGAAACTCGAGTTGCCCGCCGACGCGGCGGCACGCACGGTACCCACCGACGAGCGGCTCGAGCGCGTGCGGCAGGGCGCCGTCGACGAGGATCTGCTGGCGCTCTACTTCCAGTACGGGCGGTACCTGCTGATCGCGAGCAGCCGGCCCGGCAGCCTCGCTTCCAATCTTCAGGGCAAGTGGAACGACAGCCTGACGCCGGCCTGGGGCAGCAAGTACACCATCAACATCAACACAGAAATGAACTACTGGCCGGCGGAGACCACCAACCTTTCGGAGTTGCATGAACCGCTGTTCGATTTGATCGACAGCGCCAAGGAGAACGGCCGGCAGGTCGCCAAGTTCTACTACGGCGCGCGCGGCTTCGTGTTCCATCACAACACAGACCTCTGGGGCGACGCGGTGCCGATCGACGGAGCGCACTGGGGCATCTGGCCGATGGGCGCGGCGTGGCTGTCGCTGCATCTGGCGGAGCACTACGACTTCACGCGCGACCGCACGTTCCTCGCCGAGCGCGCCTACCCGACGATGAAAGAGGCGACGCAGTTCTTCCTCGACTACCTCACCGCGGACAGCAAGGGCCACCTGGTGACGGGGCCCTCTCTCTCGCCCGAGAACGAGTATCGCCTGCTCTCGGGAG
Organism: Bryobacteraceae bacterium; assembly: GCA_050012115.1. GTDB lineage: Bacteria > Acidobacteriota > Terriglobia > Bryobacterales > Bryobacteraceae > CAIVVT01. The sequence continues at coordinate 5,354 of JBEKHU010000196.1, forward strand.
AGAAGGCCGTCGTCTGCATGGGACCGACGATGGACACCGAGATTCTCCAGGAGCTCTTCGGCCGGGTGATCGAAGCGAGTACCGTGCTTGGCATCGATCGCGAGTTCCGTGACAAGGTTGTGGCGGCGCGCGCCAAGCTACTCCCGCTGCAAATCGGCAAGTTCGGCCAGATTCAGGAGTGGCCCGAAGACTACGACGAGGTCGAGCCGGGCCATCGCCACATGTCGCAGTTGTTCGCGCTTTTCCCCGGCGCGCAGATCACGCCTCAGCACACCCCGGAGCTTGCGCGCGCGGCGCGGGCGACGATCGAGCGTCGCCTGGCGCACGGCGGTGGTCACACCGGCTGGAGCCGCGCCTGGATCATCAACTTCTGGGCCCGGCTCGGCGATGGGGAGAAGGCGCACGAGAACCTGATCGCGCTGCTGAGTAAGTCAACGCTGCCAAACCTGTTCGACAACCACCCGCCGTTCCAAATCGACGGCAACTTCGGCGGGACCGCGGCCATCGCCGAGATGCTCTTGCAGAGCCACGCCGGCGAGATCGACCTCTTGCCCGCTCTCCCACAGGCCTGGGGCAGGGGCAAGGTGACGGGCTTGCGTGCCCGCGGCGGCGTGGAAGTCGACCTTACCTGGAGCGTCGGTCTGCCACAGATGGCCACGCTGAGGCCAACGGTGGACGGTGCACAACGACTCCGTTTACCGGCGGGCGTGCGGATCCAGACGTTGAAGGATGGTGCGAAGACCGTGGCCGTGAGCTCCGGCGCCGATCCCATGGTCCCGCTCAGCCTTAAAGCCGGGCATGTCTACACGCTGGAGTTCGCCGCGCAGAAGTAGCAGATCCCCACCAAGACTACACAAGGTGGTTGCCGGCCCGCGTAAGAATAGAATGAACCACGGCATCTTTGAATGAGCCGAGAC
>JBEKHU010000197.1:0-6266 GCA_050012115.1 Bryobacteraceae bacterium
GACGCATCTTAATGTACTGTCAAAGGCACGGTGAAACTCAACTAAGTCCTTTGTTTGCCACAGATCCACCGTAACGCACGGTGACAATCGCGTAAGTCCTTTAGAACACCATAGTTACGCGCTGCATGGAGACGAATTCGCGGCGCAATACGGCTAAGTCCTTTAGAAAACCGTAGATGCACGATGCACGGAAAAAACGCTGTTTTTACGGTAAAAACACGGTAAAAACACGATTCGCGCACGGTGCGCCGCACGGTGTTCGCCCGCCGCGACCGGCGTTGCCCGGTTCTTCTGTACGCCCCCCGCGCGCGATCCCCGCCGCTAGCGCCTGCTCTTCGGGTGATACTGAAGGGACAGAGTTTCCACCGCATGCCCACGACCTTGACTATCGGCTCCCGCGGCTCGCAGTTGGCGCTGTGGCAGGCTCGCCACGTCGCCGGCCGCCTGCAGGAGCTGGGCCTCCAGACGCGCCTCGAAATCATCCGCACCACGGGCGACAAAATCACTGACGTGCCGCTCGCCCAGGTGGGCGCCAAGGGCCTGTTTACAAAGGAGATCGAAGAGGCGCTGCTGGACGGGCGGATCGACCTGGCGGTGCACAGCCTGAAGGACCTGCCGACGGTCCTGCCCGCCGGTTTGACGGTGGCGGCGATCCCCGAGCGCGAGCTGGCCTTCGACGCGCTGGTGGGCTGCCCGTTGGCCGAACTCAAACCGGGCGCGCGCGTCGGCACCAGCTCGCTGCGCCGCGCGGCGCAATTGCGGCGGCTGCGGCCGGATCTCGCTATCGAGAACATTCGAGGCAACTTGGACACGCGGCTGCGCAAGCTCGACGAGGGTCTGTATGACGCGATCGTGCTGGCCGCGGCGGGCTTGCGGCGGCTGGGCTGGGCGCACCGGATTGCGGAGTTGCTCTCGCCCGAACAGGTCTGCCCGGCCGTCGGGCAAGGCGCTTTAGCGATCGAAACTCGTTCCGATTCAGAGGCTTACGCGATCTGCCAGCAACTGGATCACGAACCCACCCGGATCGCAGTGACGGCCGAGCGCGCAGTGCTGGAGGCGCTCGGCGGCGGCTGCCAGGTGCCCATCGGCGCCTATGCGGAAATTGCGGACGGACGCATCCGTTTGCGGGCCGTCGTGGTCCATCCCGACGGCAGCGCTGCCATAGTGGAAACCGCGGAAAACAGCGTGGCGAACGCGGTGGCCTGCGGCAGAAACACCGCCCGGATGCTGCTGGAACACGGCGGACGCGCCATCCTCCGCGCGGTGTACGGCGAGTCGATGCCGCTCGCCGGACGGCGCGTGGTGGTGACGCGGGCCGCGGAGCAATCCGCCGGGCTGGCCGAACAACTGCGGCGGATGGGTGCGGAAGTCGTTGATCTGCCGACGATTGCCTTCGTCCCGCCGGAGAACTGGAACGCGCTCGACGCCGCCCTGGCCGGGGTGGAGGTTTACGACTGGCTGGCGTTCACGTCGATGAACGGCGTCAGATTCTTCTTCCAACGGATTGAAGAAACCGGGGTTGCGATCGCCAAGCTGCGCGCGCGGGTGTGCACCGTGGGTCCGGCGACGGCCGAGGAGGCCGGGCGGCGCGGGTTGAAAGTGGACCTCATGCCGCCGGACTTCACCGGCGACGCTCTGGCGGAAGTCCTCTCGAAACAGGATCTTGCGGGTAAACGCGTGCTGCTGGCCCAAGCCGAGGCGGCGCGCGATACGGTAAGCGAGGCGTTAGGCCGGGCCGGCGCCACGGTGGACGCCATCCCGGTCTACCGGACCGTGGCGCCCGAGGGGCTCGCCGAACAGGCGCGCGCGATCTTCGCGGAAGGCAAGCCGGACTGGGTCACGTTCACCAGCGGTTCGACGCTGCGGAACCTGCTGGCAGCGGCCGGAGCGGAGGCGCTGGCCGGGGTGCGCTGCGCGTCGATTGGGCCGGTGACCACGGCTGTGGCACGCCAGTGCGGTCTGCGGATCGATGCCGAAGCCGAGCCGTCGACGGCCGAGGGTTTAGCCGAGGCGATCGTGCGCGCGGAACTGCGCTGAGATCGTCCGGGATGCCCAAAACCGGGCTTCGACAAGTTTAACCAAGCTTGGGTTGGAGGCTGCCTGGAGACTGCCCCGCCGCCGGGAATCTCCATTGCTCGCGCCGAATCAATTGGGCAATTTTGCCCAACTCTGTTCCTAAGCAATTGATTCTAAAAGACTAAAAAACAACAGGTTGGGAAACGTTGCCCAGTCGCTCCCGGCCGCGGCCCATGGGCATCCCTTCCTCGCGGCCCTCTGTAACTCGGCGCTGTGGCTTGCATGGCCGCCAACCTGAAGATCGCTTCCTGAGGGCGCGGCTCGGTCAGAGTCGCGGCGGGAGCGCGGCCGCGGCCACTACTTGGCTGCGGGCTTCTTCGACGAGGCGCTCTTCGTGGCGCCGGCGTCTTTGAGCAGCGCCTCGATCTGGTTGCGCATGTTCGTCTCTTCGGCTTCCTTGAAGAAGTTGTCGTCGCCGGGGTACTGGGCGCGGACGATGCCCTTCCGGTCGATGAAGACGAGTTGCGGCATGAGCAAGTTGGGGGAGTTGGGGTCGCTGGGGTTGTAGCCCAGGAAATCGTAGGCCATTTCGCGCGGGGTGACGCCGACCGGGTAGGTCAGGCCGAGTTTAATGATGAACTCGGGGACCAGTACCTGGGCGTTATCGTTGATCGCCGCGCCGATGGGCTGGAATCCCCGCGGCCCGAACTCCTTGTACATTTTCTCGATGATGCCCGAGCAGCGCTGGCAGTGCGGGCAGGTAGTCAATAGAAACTCGAGCGCGACCAGTTTCCCGCGGAACTTGCTTAGCAGGAGCTGCTCCTTGCTGTTCAGCATCACGGCGAGCTCGGGCGCCCTGCGAGGCACCGGCAGGGCGGCTTCCAGGTCCAGACCCACGGCTGCCGTGCCGAGGGTCAAACCCATCCATTGGCGTCTGGTGATCATAAGTGCAATCCGTGTAGACGGTCGAGCTCAAAAAACGGCTTTTCCTCAGAGTAACCCGATCGGCCGTTTAGGGTAAACCTTCCAGCCCCTCGGTGCGCGCTCCCTCCCATCGGATGCGGAAGCCGCCGTACTGGTTGCCGCCTTCGGCCAGCGCGTCCCCGCGCAGCTTCCAGGTCAGGTCCCGGGACTTGCCTTCCATCCCTTTCAGGTGCAGCGCGAAAGCCTGGCGGGCCGACTCGGGCGAATCCCACAGGATGGCCCAGCGCAGCAGCGGCTTTTTCGAAGCCCGGTGTTCGACCAGTTCGAAGCGGCCCGCGCGCCAGGCCGGCGCCAGCGTGTCGGCTTCCTTCTTCGATCCGAATTGCTCGAACAGGACGTGGACGTCCATCTCGCCGATGTCGCCGTCGGTCAGTTTCTTGGTCTTATCCCGCTGTTCGTAGTCCGGCGGCGTGACGGCGGCCGGCGTCTCGTGCGCGAGATACAGCTCCGGATGGATGATCTGGTGCGTGTTGCGCGGCGGATCGCGCAGCACGGCGGCGAAGCCTTCGCGGTCCATCTTGTCCAGCACCGCCTGCTGGAACTTCAGCCCGGCCGAATAGGGAAACAGCAGGCTCTCCTTCAGATACAGCGGCGATTTGCCGAACACCGGATATTGCGCCGCGGCCATCTCGCGCATCGCCGGCAGCATCAGCTCGAGGATCGCCGAGTTCTTCCTCAACGACTGCCCGCGGCCGTTCAGCGTGGCCTCGAGCATGATCCACATGGCCTGCCCTTCGACCACCGCCAGGCGCGCCGCCTCGCTTTCGTCCGAGCGCGGTCCCTTGTCGAGGAACCGGTGCATGTCGAAATACTGGTCGGCCAGCGCATGCGACAGCTCGTGCACCAGCACCGCCTCCTGCATCTCGTCCGGCGCCGCGCCTTGCACGATGATCATGCGCTTGGTTTTGTGGTCGTAGACGGCGGCGGCCTGCTCGGTCATGAGGTCGATCGTCGCGGCGCGCAGATCGAAATCCGGCGGCACGAAGCCGAACATCTTCATGGCCGTCTCTTCGACCCTCAACTCCTCCGGCTTCACGCTATCCCGCATGCGGTCTTCCACCCAGCGGCCCCACTCCTCCTTGTTCATGACCGCGATCGGCACGGGGCGCTTCAGCGCCATGCCGGTGATCTCCGAGATCTGCGTGAGGAGCTTGCGGACCTGCTCGGCCGAAGGAACGCCGGCGTGCGCGGCGGGCGCGGCAGCGGGTTGCGCGGATACAGCCTGCGCGGCGGCGCTCAGAACCAGAAGGCACAGCGTGGCGATGGAGCCGAACAGAAGTTTCCGCAGTGGTTTTTTCACGATCTCTCCGCCCGTTGCCGGGTGTGCGCCGCTTCGCGCGGCGCTCTTTCCAGATTACAGAACTGCGCCACCGGCCCCGCTTGCGTTAAACTGGTTGTTTACCCAGATTCGTCGGAGGTTCCTCTTCCCCGTGGCCGAAAAGACCAACGCCAACACCTACCAGGCCGAATACATCGGCTCCGGCACGTTCATCATCCACAAGCCGAAGCGCAAGAAGATCAAGCAGCGGCAGCAGCAGTTGAAGAGCCCGAACCGCGGCATGCGCAAGTAGCCCCCTCCCGTCGTTCCCCAAATTCTCCCCGGCCGGTCGCGCGATGGCGCCGCGGGGCTTGTGTGTCTGATGATTTGGCGGCGTGTATCCGAAGGGGGAGTCCGGCTCGGGGGTGGGAACGCTCAGATTCGAGCGGGTAGGTCGAACGGGGAAACAACAGTGGATGCTCGGCAGGATGTTAGAAAGCCGGACTCCTTCGGACGCCCGGACGGTACAGCCGGCGCAAGGTCCGGCGCGGCGCAATCTCCCCAAGCCTTTCAAGAATAAGCGAATATATTTTCCCAATGGTTGTCACGGGCCTCTCGCGAGCGCGTGCATTCCGGCGCCGCGCAGCCGGCGCGCGTTAAAATCAACTCAGCCGAAGCCGCCAATGCGAAGGCGAATGCGAAGAATGTGCCCGCCTGGCCGAGGTTGGAACCTGCTACTGCTCGCCTGGATCGCGGCCGGGGCCTGCCTGGCGGGACCGGGCGCCGGGCCGGCAAGCGAGCCGCCGTCAACGCCGGTCATCCTGATTTCCATCGACACCCTGCGCGCCGACCATCTGGGCGTCTACGGGTACACCCGCATCCACACCCCAAACATCGACTCCTACGCTCAGCCGGGCACGCTGTTCACGGCCGTGGATGCGCAGGTTCCGCTGACGCTGCCCTCGCACGCCTCGCTGTTCACTTCCACTTATCCGTTCGAGAACCGGATCGAGGAGAACGCCCAGCCGGTGCCGCCGGGGGCCGTGACCCTGGCTTCGGTGCTGCGGTCGCAGGGCTACAAAACCGCCGCGTTCATCGGCAGCGTTTTCCTGGAGCGGCAGATGGGCCTGGACCAGGGCTTCGACGTGTACGACTCTCCCTTCAGCTTCGAAGCGTTCTCGCCGCTGTCGGGTTCGATGTTCTACACCGGCGAGACGAAGAACCGCTACGCGGTGCGGGACCGGCGAGCCGGGGCGCTGGTGGTGCGCGCGGCCGAGCGCTGGCTGAGCGCGCAGGGCGGGCAGCCCGTGTTCCTCTTCGTCCACCTTTTCGACCTGCATACGCCGTACGCCATCCCGCCCGGCGCCCGGCGCAGCGGCGTGTCGGGCTACGATTCGGAACTGGAATACGTGGACCAGCAACTGGGCTGGTTCCAGCGCGCGCTGGTCCGGGGCGGATGGTGGGACCGGTCGCTGGTGGTGCTGCTGTCGGACCACGGCGAAGGACTCGGCGAGCACGGCGAAGCGAGCCACGGCTACTTCCTGTACCAAAGCACGCTGGCGGTGCCGCTGCTGGTGCACTGGCCCGAGGGCGCGCGGGGCCGCCCGGCGCGCATTCTTGAGAACGCCGGTTTGATCGATGTGGCGCCGACGATCCTGGATTTTCTGCATCTGCCCGCGCCGCGTACGTTTGAAGGCCGGAGCCTGCTGGGGGCCATCGACTCCGCGGCGCCGGGCCCGGTCGCGGTCTACAGCGAGACGCTGTACACTCACGATGCCTTTGGATGGGCGGCGTTGCGCGGCCTGCGCCTCGGCGCGTACAAGTACATCGAGGCGCCGACGCCGGAGCTGTACAACCTGCAGGCCGACCCGCGCGAGCTGAACAACCTATTGCGCGGCGCGCCGCCGCAGGCCGTGGCGGAGGCCAAACGGCTGCGCGGCGAACTCACGAAACTGCTGGCGCGGAGGGCGCCCGAAGCGCCCACGCCGCCGCCCGGGGTCGCGCCGGG
>JBEKHU010000198.1:0-6249 GCA_050012115.1 Bryobacteraceae bacterium
GTCTTACCCCGATGTCGCCGCCATCCATTACCGTTTCGGGGCCTTTTTGCTGAAGAACGAGCCCGCCCGCGGTCTGGCCGAGATCAAGCGGGCGCTCGAACTGGACCCGCTGCACATCCCCTCGCTCGTCACCTTGGCCCTCGATTGCTTGAATTCCGGCGATTATGAAACCGCGCGGCGCTATGGCCAGCAGGCCGTCCAGGCGGCTCCCGGCAACTACGCCTCGCATCTGATGCTCGGCCGGGCTTACCTGCTGGAGAGCAAGTCTCGCGAATTGGAAGTTCCGCCGGAGAAAGCCGCGGCGCCGGAAAAATCCGCGCCGGCGAAGAAATCTGGGCCGCCCGGCAAGCCCCAGCCCCGGCCCACCCCGCTCAAGGATGCCGTGCGGGAACTCGAGACGGCGGTGAAACTCGAGCCGGACAGCCTGGACGCCCATTACAACCTCTCCGCTGCCTACGCCTTGGCGGGCCGTACCGCCGACGTCGCGCGTGAGCGAGCAGAGTGCGAGCGCCTGAAAGAGCTCGCCCGCGCCCGCACCGGCTTATAGGCCTGAGCCGGCAACTCGTCTCGCGCTGCCTCGGCCTAGTAAGATCGAAGCGGGACTTCGCATGCAGGGTCTGATTCTGGCTCTCCTGACGCTCGCTCCGCCCGCCGCCGCGCCCACAGCCGCCGGTCTCTCCTTTGCGTCCCTCGCCCGCCAGGCCGACGAGGCCCGCGACGCCAACCGCCTCGACCAGGCGCTGTCCCTCTATCGCCAGGCCGTCAAAACTAAGCCCGATTGGGACGAAGGCTGGTGGGCCATCGGCACGATTGCCTATGACCAGGACAAGTACGCCGAGTGCGCCCTGGCCTTCCGTCGTTTCACCGCCCTCAAGCCCGACTTTGCCCCCGCCTGGATCATGTCCGGCCTGTGCGAGTACCGCCTGCACCACTTCGCCAGCGCCTACCAGAGCCTGCTCCGCGCCGACGCGCTGGGCTTCCAGGCCACGCCCGACCTGGCGCGCGCCGGCCGCCTCCACCTGGTCTTCCTGCTGACCAAAAACGGCAACTTCGAGCGCGCCATCGTGCTGTGCACGCGGCTCTACCGGAACACCTCGATTACGCCTGAGATCGCCGCCGCCGCCGGTATTGCCGGCCTGCGGCGGACCTGGCTCCCCGAGGAGGTCCCGCCTGCCGATCGTCCCCTGGTGATGGCCTTTGGAGAAGCTCTGGCCGCCACCTCCGTTCAGAAATTCGAGGACGCCGTGGCCCGATACGAAGCCGCTCTGAAAGCTTTCCCCGATAACGCCGAGATCCACTATCGCTTTGGAACGTACCTGCTGCGGGACCCGTTGAACAACGCGGCCGACCGCGGCCTGGACGAGATCAAGACCGCCCTCAAACTGGACCCAACCCATGTGCCGGCACTCGTAGGCCTGACCGTGGAATACCTGACCCACGGCGACTATGGAACCGCCTGCCAATACGGCGAGCGCGCCGTCAAGATCGCCCCGGACGACTTCGCGGCGCACCTGATGTACGGCCGCGCGCTACTCGAAGACCGCAAACTCCAGGACGCGATTCTGGAGATTGAACTGGCCGTGAAATTCGCGCCCGACAGCCCCGACGCCCACTTCAGCCTGGCCTCGGCCTACGCCCGCGCCGGCCGTAAGGAAGACGCCGCCCGCGAAACGACCGAGTTCCAGCGTCTTAAGAAGCTGTTAAACTCACGGGTAGGTTCACAGTAACGGACCTGGAGGGCTGATGAGCGCCGGTTCAGCCCGGCCGCAGTCCTTCTCAGTCGTTCCCGCGCGGCCCATCACCGCGAATTCTATGCACCCCGAAAGCTGCACTATGAAGTCCTTCAGATTCTGTTTCGCGTTGTTCGCGGCCGCCGCCCTGGCCTCCACCCCCGCCCTGGCTCGCCAGGCAGCCCCCGCCGCCTCGCCTCAGACCCCCACCATCAAGACCACCGTCGATGAAGTCCTCCTCGACATCGTCGTCCGCGATAAGAAGGGCAAGCCCGTTAACGACCTCAAGCCCGAGGACCTGTCCATCACCGACAACGGCACCCGGCAAAGCGTCACCAGCTTTCGGCTGGTCCAGGGCGCCGAGGCCATCTCCCCGACCGGCGCCAAGATCACCCTCGACCCGCTGCGCCAGGTGCGTCTCGTGACGCTCGCTTTCGAGTCCATGGACGCGCCCGACCAGCGCAAGACCGCCCGCACGGCCGCCATCGACCTAGTCAAGGGCGACCAGGGCACGAATGTTTTCTATTCGGTGGTCATGATCAACACCCGGCTGATGGTCCTGCAGCAGTTCACCACCGACAAGGCCCTGCTCACCGCGGCCATCGAGCGCGCCACCACCGGCCTCTCCGTCGATAAGCTCCTCTCCGAATCCGACCGAATCAAGAGCGATCTGCGCCGCTACCTGGCCGGCCCCACCAACCAGCAGGGAGTCCTGGCCGCCGCCGTCGACGCCACCAACACCGCTCAGGCCGTCAACAATGCCGCCGGCCCGCCGGCCAACGTCGGCAGCCTCGGTTCCCAGCAGGTCCAGGCCATGCTGGTCTCCACCATGCTCAACATGCTCCGCCAGGACTCCTCCATGACCGACGGCTCCCGCATGTCCCTGGAAGCGCTCAAGTCCCTGGTCCTGGGTCTGGCCCCAATGCCCGGCCGCAAGTCCGTCCTGTACTTCACCTCGGGCTTCTATCTGCCCACCAACCTCGATGTGATGTTCCGCAACCTGATGAGCAATGCCAACCGCGCCAACGTCACCTTCTATTCCGTCGATACCGGGGGTGTCAAGACCTGGAGCCAGAACCAGAGCGCCGCCGACCAGTTGGCCGGCGCTACCGCCGCCACCAAGGCCGACGTCACGGCTGGCGGGGCGACCTCGGAAGGCCGCACCACCACCGAGCAGATCCGCGCTTCTGACACCGCCGAGACCGCTGGCCGCAATAACGTCCAGCTTCCGATCCGCGACCTTGCGGAGGCTACCGGCGGCTTTCTCATTGGCGACAGCAACGACTTGAAAGTGCCGCTGCGCCGCGTCAACGAGGAGATCAGCAGCTACTACGAAGTCTCTTACAACCCCGGCATCACCAACTACGACGGCAGCTTCCGCAAGCTCAAGGTCGATGTCGCCCGCAAGGATCTCAAGGTCAACACCCGCAACGGCTATTTCGCCCTCGCGCCCGAGGTCCGCGCCGCCGGCATCGAGACCTTCGAGCTGCCCCTGCTGAAGGCCATCTCCGATGGCGCCTCCGCCAAGGATATCGAGTACCGCGCCGCCGGCCTCCTGCTCCAGCCTCATCCCCAGGGCACCGACACGCAGGTGCTCGTGGAGATCCCGCTGCGCAACTTCACGCCCAAGGTGGATCCGGCCAAGAACACCCAGAACATCCACTTCTCCATCGCCGCGCTCATCAAGGACTCCACTGGCGAAGTGGTCCAGAAGCTCACTCGCGACCGCTCCCTCCAGGTCACCGCCGAACAGTTGAAGGCTGGCAGCTTCACCGAGAAATTCTCGGTCACCATCGCGCCCGGCAAGTACTCCTTCGAGACGGCCGTGATGGACCGTGAAAGTGGCAAGATCGGCGCCCAGCGCTCCGCGCTCGTCGTCAGCCCGAACAAGGGCGTCGCCGTCAGCTCCATCACCCCGGTGAAGAGCTACAACCCGGCCGCCAAACCGCAGGACCCCTCCGAGCCGTTCCAATTCCAGAATGGCACCATCGCCCCGACCTTGCTCAGCTCGTTGACCGTGGCCAACCCCGAAGCCACGCTGCCGCTGTTCTTCATCGTCTACAAGGACGCCGCCAACCTCGAAAAGCCGACCATGGAGATCGAGTTCCTGCAGGGCGGCCGGTCCCTCGGCAAACTCCCGCTGCCGCTCGCCGACCCGGACGCGCAGGGCCGCATCCAGACCGTCTTCTCGGTGCCCGCCGGCCGCTTCCCCGAAGGCGTCTACCAGATCCATGCCATTGCCACCCAGGGCGACACCACGGCCGATTCGACAACCGAGATCACGATCAAGAAGCAGTAGCCTCCGCGCGCTACGACAACGCCGGGATTCACTCACAGCAGGGGGCCGTCTTGGGCGCCCCCTGCCCTTTTCTGTAGAAGCCGCGGATTCGGAGTAACTAGGAGCCCGGTAATAACATCTGGCTAGGGGGGACTCGCCGCATGCGCTGGACCGCTTCGCTCACCTTGCTTGCCTGCTTATCAGCGGTCGCTACGGCGCAGGAGGTCACTCTGCGTTCCGGCGTTAGTGAAATCCTCGTCGATGTCGTCGTGCGCGACAAAAGGGGCCGCCTGGTCCACGGCCTCGGCCAGGATCAGTTCCGCATTACCGAGGATGCCAAGGCCCAGGGCGTCACCTCCTGGCGCGAAATCCGCGGCGCCGCCACGGCCCCGGCTGCGGCTCCCTCGCCCGCGGCTGCTCCTCAGGAGGTTTACGTCCAGGCCGCCAAGCCCGCCGATTCCGCGGTCCATCTGGCGCGCCAGCTCCGGCTCGTCTCCCTGGTTTTCGATAAGCTCGGCGACGACGGCCGCAAGATTTCCCGTAAGGCCGCGCTCGACTTCCTCGATCGCGACCTCGGGCCCAACGTCTATTACGCCGTCTTCTACGTCGACCGCTACTTCAAGGTCGTCCAGACCTACACCAACAACGCCGTGCTCTTGCGCCAGGCCGTGGAACGCGCCACCTCCGGCACCCGCAACGCCCTCCTCGCCGACACCGGCGGCCTGGAGGTGATCAATCAGCAGACCAGTTCCTCCGTCGGCGCCGCCGACGCCGTCGGTAATCAGAGCCAGGGCGCCGCGCCGTCGAACGTCAATGGCGGCTCGTTGTCCGATGAGCAGGCCAACGCCTTCACCGACAAGATGCTGCAGCTCTCCGACCGGCTCAACCGCACCGACCTCGGCCAGGTCTCGATCTTCTCCCTGTGGTCCATCATCAAGCAGCTCGAACGCCTCCCCGGCCGCAAGTCCGTGCTCTACTTCTCGGAGGGCTACTCGCTCCCCAACGAATTGTGGATGCAGTTCGCCTCGCTCATCTCGGATGCCAATCGCGCCAACGTCGTGGTTTACGCCATGGACCCCCGCGGCCTGATGTCCGCCAGCGACTCCGCCCTCGCTAAACAGACCCTCAGCCAGAGCGTGCAGATGAGCTATCGCATGACCCGCACACCGCGCGAAGCCGACCCCAGCCGCAACTTCCGCGCCGCCGACTTTGCCCTGGATTCGCTCCGCGCCAACGGCCAGATGGTCCTGCGCGAGCTGGCCGAGTCCACCGGCGGAATCCTCATCGCCAACACCAACGACCTGCGCCCCCAACTCCAGAAGCTCAGCGAGGATTTCAATACCTGGTACGAGCTCACCTACCATTCCTCCAACCCCGACTACGACGGCCGCTTCCGCGCCATCCAGGTCGCCCTGCCCGCGCACCCTGACTACGTCGTCCAGTCCCGCGCCGGCTACTTCGCCCTTCCGCCCATGGAGGGCCAGTTCGTCTTTCCTTACGAGGTCCCCCTGCTGCGCGCTCTCGGCGCTTCGCCCCTGCCCCGCGACGTCGATTTCCTCGCCGCCGTCATACCTTACCGCCAACTCCTCAGCGGCACCGTCCAGTCCTCGCTCGTCTTCGACCTTCCTCTCAAGTCGGTCCAGTTCAGTTGGGATGAGAAATCCAAGACCTACATCACCCATCTCTCCGCCTTGGCGCTGGTGAAGGATGAACACGGCCAGGTCGTGGCCAAACTCTCGCGCGACGTGCCCCTCGGCGAGCCTAAGGAACGCTTGGAAGGCTTCAAGCAGGGCCACTTCATCCTCACCCTCCCCGTCGACCTGGCGCCCGGCCGCTATGTCGTCGAAAGCGTCGCCGCCGACCAGCTCGGCAACCGCTTCGGCGCGCGCCGCGCCAGCCTCTTCATCCCCGCGCCCCATCCCGGTCCCGCCCTCAGCGGGCTCGCCTTGCTGCGCCGCCTGGAACCCCCTCTCCTGGAGCCGGACCGGCGCGATCCCCTCCAGGTGCCCGACGGGCGCGTCGTCCCCACCCTCTCCCCCGAAGTCCCGCTCTCCAAGGACACGCTTCTCTCGGTCTTCTTCAAGCTCTATCCCGATGCGGCCAACCCCGCGCCGCCGCGCCTGGTGATCGATCTGCTGCGCGACGGCAAGCTCCTCTCGCGCTCCTCGCCCGATCTGCCCAAGGCCGATGAAAAGGGCGAAATCCCCTACCTCGCCAATCTCCCGGTCGGCGCCTTGACGC
>JBEKHU010000199.1:0-6189 GCA_050012115.1 Bryobacteraceae bacterium
GGCCTCGGGTGTAGCGAAGCGCTCTCCTTCGCCTCTGTCGGCCGCTTGCATGGCTTGGATGGTTGTGGCGTTGGGGACCCGCACATCAAAAGGGAGTGCCTTTTCCGCTGCCACGCGGACCAACAGGATGCGCACGGCGTCGGAGACGGACAGGCCCATCGTGGCCAGCGTTTTCGCGGCCTTGTCCTTCACCTTCTGGTCGATGCGCACGTGCACCATTGTTGTCGCCTTCAAGTTCGTACCCTCTGAGATACAGTGTATCGCAACGCAGCGGGAGCGGCGCCAGGCGTGGCGTGAGAGCCCGGAAACCCCGTGACCACGGACAAGCCAGCCCCTCGCCGCACGCAGCGCCGCGTCACATGGTGGGCAACCCCTTCCGCAACCACTCTCGCGATTCTCGGCATCGAAATGGCAGCTCGGTCCATCCCTGGTTCGTCTCACAAGACCGGGATTTGCGGTGGCCTCAACTCCCATTCTCCCTCGCCGGCCGCGATGTCGAATGGCGCGGCCAGCGCTTCCGCCTCTCCCGGGACGGCGCCCTCGAACGCCTCTCCGACCCCGGGGAAAACACCCCCCAGACACCATCAAAAACACCGTGAATCACCTTGCCCGGCAAAACACGGTGAATTTTCAATAAGTCCTTTAGAACACCGTAGATACACGGTGGCGCACGGTGCGCGCGCAAAAATTCGCCTGTTAATGTTTGTAAGCCCTTTGTTTGCCACACATCCACCGTGACGCACGGTGACGCATGTTAATGTGCGTCAAAATGCCTATGAAATTCGCCTAAGCCCTTTAATTGCCACAGATTCACCGTGAAGCGCCGTGAAAATAGCGTAAGTCCTTTAGAACTAACCACTTACACGACTGGCGCGGGCGCATTCGCGGCGCAATACGGCTAAGTCCTTTAGAAAACCGTAGTTACACGGAAACGCAAAAAGCGGGTGTTTTTACGGTAAAAACACGGTGAAACACGGTGTTTTCACGGTGAAATCGCACTCCGCGCACGGTGAATTCACGGTAAATCTCCGGTGCGCCGCACGGCGCACCACCGCCGGAACCGTCTGGCTGCCAGGCGAGTGCGGGGCGAAAACACACCCCGTCAGGAGACCGCGACGGAAGCCGCGGCACCGTCCAGGATGCCCCTCTCCGATCGCGTCACTGACCACCCTTGGTGGCGGCAAGTACGCCGTCCTTTGCCCCAACCCATCCACTGGCACGATCTATCACGACCACCCGGAACGCCATTCCGTCTCTAGCGTGGATCAGCGGCAGACAGAGGGACCTCGTGACGTCCTGCGTCCTCGCAAGAGTGAGCCTCTGCTTCTGAAGACCCTTCTCATTCGGATAGTCCAGATAGACGTCAACCTGGTCAGAGGGCGCGGCCACGACTTCGGGCGGCAGCGTCAGCGCGGCTGAGCGTTCACCGGCGGGCAAACCCGGCGCTTGACAGCCGTACTGCAGAGTGAGTCCTTTCGCTGGCATCATCAGTAGCGCTAGTGGCGGAGCTTGGTCGGGCGGCAACGGTTGAACACGCCCTGCCGGCTCCACGATAAAGCTGCGCCTCCAAGTAGCGGGCGGGCGCGTACCACGGGCCTTGATCATGAGGGTTTCGGCTATAGCCTCACCCCGGCCGTTCGCGGTAACGGGGCCTTCCAGAGTGAGGACTACTCCCGCCTTCGTCCTCTCAAACGCGCGCAGGAGTGTGTCGCCAATGCCGCCAGTTGCGATGCTGACGAATCCGCCCGTCGATTTGGCTAACACGCCTGCCGCTTGCTCAGCATAGATGCGTAAAGGAAATCGCAGGTGTCCTCCTTCTCGAATGCCCAACACAATCGGGAAGAATGTCAGAGCAGCTTCGTCGAGACTCGCGATATCCCAAGTTGGGGCTCCGTTTAGAGTCGCAAAGCGCCCGCGCGGTTTCCACTTGTCAAAAAGGAAGAATAATTCAGCTAGCCAGAAAACGCGGACTGGAGCGTCTTGGGCAGTGAACCTGTTGCCGAGACTCCTCAAAAAACGCGGCGTCACGACGAAGCTGTCGTGTATCATTGCCAGCATCTCTTCGGTCCGGGGCCTATGCACGTTGGGGCTTTGCCCGGTTTCGCACTCGCTCGTCAGCGCCTTCAGGTCTTCGCTTGCCAAGATGTCGTATCCGCGGCCCGGCCCGAGGTCCACTTTGTACACGAAGCGGGAGTCGCCCACCGCCAGCAGCAGCGGCGCAGGGCTCTCGTGGATCTGCTCCATGGCGTTCAGAGCCTCGGCGAGCAGGCACGCGTGGTTCGTCGGTGAAGTCTGACCGAAATCGACGACGATGACAGTTCTTCCTTCGCCCGGGCGAAGTGGCTCAGCCGAGCGGATCGTATAGGGCTGTTTGTCCAATGTGGCGACGAGGCCCGTGACACGCGAAAACGCGCTACTGGAGACGCCCTCGCCGGGCGCTACCAGGACCTTGAATACCCGCGTGTCGGTCCCGGCCGCGAACGCCACCGCCAGCGCGAGGCTCAGCGCGGCCACGACCACCAGTGCTCTGACCAGGCGCTGTTGTGCTGTTACGGGCAACCACTCCCTTGCGGTCGTGGCTCCGTTCCGAGCCGCGCGCGTCAGCGAGCGGTCCCCGCCGCCACCGCATCCTGCAGTCGGAGGATTCGGCCGCCTGAACATCGGGAACCGTCGATCACCTGACCGTCCCATCTGTCAATCTCCTTGCGCATCGTCGGCGCTGGCCGGGCGTCGCAACTTCGAGCAGCCCTTGCCCTCCACTGCGTTCGAAGCTGTCAACAGGCTCGACACCGTGTCGCTGAGCCTCTGTCTGAATTAGATCAGGACTGCTCGTCATTTACATGAGTCTTTAGGGCCATCGCGGCGATTCTCCTTCACCCGACTGATCCGCGGCGGGGATTTGCTTCCACTTGTCATGTCCGCGGCGCGGCGCGAAACGTAGGTCACAAAGCGATGGCAAAGCACCACGTCCGAGCGCGCGCCGCAGGGTCGCCGCAGGCCTGCCTGGTGGCCGTAGATGGCGTGCCCTGCCGCCCTAATTGGAGCCGGGGCAGCGGGGGCAAACAGGCGTGCTTCGGGCGCGCGAACGCGCGTGTTTTGAAGCCGCGGATCGAGCACGGGCAGCGGGGGCAAAACCGAAAGGGTGTTTCTGAATTTCCTGCAAGTGATTGATTCTAATAGATTAAAATCGCAACCCCTTGCGGTTTTCCCGCCTCGCGGCAAGCGCCGTCTGGCTTCGAAACGGAGGCTGTCTCGGAGTCCCGAAGCCGGTTCTGGCGCGGGCGGGAATCAGCCCCGCGCAGCGCGCCTTCGCTCGCTCCGCCGCGCCCGCGCCGCAGCCTGGCCGCATCGTCGAAACTACGGCCCGCGCCGCTCGCTGAGCCCGCCTGGCTCGTGCCCGCGCCCGGCCCGTCAGACCGTGCAGATCTGAACCGCTTGCTTCAGGCTCTCGAACCAGTCGCGCGTCGGCAGGAACTCGTGCGCGAAGTACCCCTGGTAGCCCGTGTCGGCGATCGCTTTGGCCACCGCGTGGTAGTTCAGCTCCTGCGTGTCGTCGATCTCCTTGCGCCCTGGAATCCCGCCCGTGTGATAGTGCCCGATGTACTGGTGGTAGTCGCGGATCGTGCGGATGACGTCTCCCTCCATGATCTGCATGTGGTAGATGTCGTACAGCAATTTGATCTGCGGCGAGTTCACCCGCTTGATGACCTCCGCGCCCCACCTGGTGTGGTCGCACATGTAGTCCTTGTGGTCCACCTTGGAGTTCAGCAGCTCGAGCACCGTCAGCAGCCCCGCGTCCTCGGCGATCTTCGTGAGCCGGTTCAGCCCGATCACCGTGTTGTCCAGGCCCTCCTCGTCGCGCATGCCCTTGCGGTTGCCCGAGAACACGATCGTCGAGCTGGCCTTGGCCGCCACGGCCCGGTCCACCACCTCGCGGAACCGCTTCTCGATCCCGTCGTGGTTCTCCTTGCGGTTGAGCCCGTCCGGGATCGTGCTCGGACCGGGAACCACGGTCAGTTTCAGCCCATACTTTTGCGCCACCGGCCAGTCTTTCGGCTCCAGCAGGTCCATCGCCTGCAGCCCGAGCTTGACCGCCGCCTGGCACAATTCGTCCAGCGGAACCTTGGCGTAACACCACCGGCACAGGGACTGTTTCAGCCTTCCGGCCGGCACGGCCACCGGTTCCGCCGAAGCCGTCCGCGCGGCCACTGCCGCCACTGGCGCGAGTGAGACAAAAGTGCGACGATTCATGCTGTATAGCCTACCAGAGGAGGCCCCTTGATACCCGTTGATTCGCGCCACGTCGCCGTGACGGCCGCCACCGCGTGCAACGTTTGAAGGTCCTCTACCTGGCCGCCCACGGCGGCTACGCCGGCCAGGCCGTTCCCTTGGGCGGCGGGGCCGCCATCGCCAATCTGCTGGCCGCCGAATGGGAACGCACCCGGCCCTTCGATCTGGAGCTGATCACCCCCGCCATCCTCGGCTCCGCCGCGCCCTCCGCGCGCCAGCTCGTCTCGTTCAGCGAGTCCCAGTACGCCGCCTTCTGCGATGCCTTCCGCCAGGCCGCTACGCGCGAGGCCCTGCGCCACGACCCCGCCTCCACCGCCATCCTGGTCAACGACATCGCGGAGGGCCCCGATTTCGAGCGCCTGGCCCGCGCCGGCTTCCGCATCGTCACCGTCTATCACGTCGACGTCGTGGCCTACATCGCCTCCATCTACCTGCGCCGCTGGCTCCGCCCGCAGTCGCTCACGCGCTGGTGGGAGCGGCTCCGCGGCGGCCCCATCGGGACGCTCGCGCCGTCCATTCTGCGGCTGATCTTCGAGCAGCAGCGCGCCAGCCTGCGGTGGTCCGAACGCGTCGTCGTGCCCTCGGGCGATATGAAATCGATCCTCCAACGCTGCTACCCGGCCACGCCGCCCGAGCGCATCGAAGTCCTGCCCTGGGGCTGCCCGTCGCTCCCGCCGTACGATGCGGAATCGGAGCGCCATGCTGAGACGCTGCGCGCCGGCTACGGCCTGGAACCCGACGCCCACGTCCTGCTCTGCTTGAGCAGGATCTCGCCTGAAAAGGGTCAGGACTTCCTGCTGCAGACCCTGCTCGACTGGGAGCGCTCCCCCTCCTTCCCGCGCCAGCCGGTCTGGCTCTTCCTCTGCGGCGAGGCGGCCTTCATGCACGGCCGGCGTTACGAGCGGCGGTTACGGGCGCTCGCCGCGCGGCTGCAGCGCGTGCGGGTCGTCTTCCCGGGCTATGTCACCGGCGCGCGCAAACAGGCCTTCCTGCGGATCGCCCACGTCTATCTCTTTCCCTCCAGCCACGAGAGCTACGGCCTGACGCTGGTGGAGGCGCTCGGGGCGGGCCTGCCGGCGATTTGCCGCGACCATGCGGGCGCGCGCCAGATCCTGCGACCGGAAATCGGCGTGCGGGTGGAGGGCTCCGGCCGCCGCGCCCGCGCCGCCTTCCAGCAGGCGCTCGAAGGCTTGCTCACGGACGAGCCCGCGCGCGCCGCCATGGCCGCCGCCGCGCGTGAGTGGGCCCGCCAGCGGCCCTTCGCGGCCAGCGCGGCGAGACTTTCCACCTGGCTCGCGGGCAGCGCCTGAGCGCCCCCACCCCCTTCGGATACAATCGGCTGGTGACGACAGGGCGGCCAGCCTGGGTGCAGGAAAGCGACGATGCGATTCTGGCTGAGTTCGGCGGGCCAGCCAGTCTCGAAGTCCACCGCAACGTGATGGCGCTGTACCACGCTTTGGCCCACGCCAGGATCGAGGGGGTGAAGAACCTGCACCCCGCCTATTGCACGTTGCTGGTGGTCTATGACCCGCTGCGGTGGGCGGCGGAGGATCTGATCCCGCGGCTCGACGAAGCGGCCAACAGCGCGGCCGGTGGAACGTCGCAGCCCCGTCAAATCGACATCCCGGTGTGCTGCGAGGAGGAGTTCGCACCGGATCTCGCGCCGATCGCCGCGGGCGCGGGTTGGACAATCCAAACGGCCGTTGAGCGCCTCGCCGCGGCGACCTACCATGTCGCTTTCCTGGGATTCGCGCCCGGATTCCCGTATCTGCTGGGCCTGCCGCCGGAGCTGGCGGCACCCCGATTGGCGCGTCCCCGGGTGCGCGTTCCGGCCGGCAGCATCGGGATCGCCGGCTTGCAAGCCGGCTTCTACCCCGCGGAAACCCCGGGCGGGTGGCG
>JBEKHU010000200.1:0-6160 GCA_050012115.1 Bryobacteraceae bacterium
CGCCGGCGAGTGCCAACGTCTCACGGTGGAACTCGTCCAGGCTGTGGAACGAATGGCCCGAGACAGCGGTTGCGGAGTCTGGTTTCGCGGGGTTGCCGAAACGGAGGCTCTTATTGCCGATGTGCTGGCGAAGCGGGGCTACCTGCGCAGCCGTGAGGCACCCGTGGCCTGCCTGGAACTGGACCCCGGCTGGAGTTGCTTCGGAGACTTCCGCCGGCACCTGAAGAAGGCCCATCCCCAGACGGCGAAGAGCCTCAGTCGGGAGATCAACCTGGCGCGGCGGGGTGGCCTGGTGATCGAGCAACTCGACGAGCCGGCACACCTCCGCGAGCAACTGCATGGTCTGATGAACTCGCACTACGTCCGCCTGAACCGAAGGCCGTTCCCGTTTCGCCCCGAATTCTTCGAGCGGCTGAAGTCCCGCCTCGAGGGCAGGGCGGTGATCTACGTCGCCAGACTTGAGCAGGAACTGATCGGTGTGCTGGTTGCGCTGAGGGACGACGATGCGGTCTACCTGCCGATGATCGGCGTTGATCCGCAGCGTAGCAGAGCCAGCGCGGCGTATTTCAATCTCGGCTACAACCGTCCCATCCAGGACTCTCTGACGGCAGGTCATCACCGCGTGTATTTCGGGAAGCTGCTCTACGGAATGAAGGCCCGCCGGGGCTGCCGCCGGCTCGAGATGGACCTGTATTTTCGCGGCCGCAATACCATCCAGGAACGGCTGCTCCGGCCCCTGTTTGATTTTCGCTCAAGGAGGATTGACAGCATGAGCGCGGCGCTCCCGCGCGAGGCGCAGCGCGAGCGGGTCGACCCGGCCGGGGAAGAGGGCTAGAACGATGGTGGGGAAGAGTGTACTGCTGACCAACGCCAATAGTGGCGCGGGCCTGGACGCTGGCAGAGCTCTCGCTGCCGCCGGTTACAGGGTCATCACGACGGACTTCCAGAGGCTGCCACTAGGCTTGCGGTCGCGCTATTCGCGGGAGCACCACGTGCTGCCCGGGACGAACCAATCGGACTTTGAGAACGGCCTTCTGGCGCTGATCGACCGCCTCCGTCCGAGCGTGTTTCTGCCCCTCGGAACACGGTCGGTGTTCGCCGCCAGCAGGCATCGGGAGTCATTGGCCACCATGACCGCGATCAACGTTCCGACACTGAAGGCATGCTTGGCGGCAACCGATAAGACCGTCTGTATGGCCGAATGCCACCGCTTGGGGATTCCCTGCCCGGCCGTGTATTCCCAGGACCAAGCGCTGGCCGTGTTCGAGCGGGACCCGGAGGCGATGCTCGTGGTGAAGCCCGATTTCGACGCCGGAGCAGCCTCGGGGGTGCGCTACGCCCGCAACCGCGAAGAGCTCCAGACAGCGCTGCAGGAATGCACGGAGCGGTTCGGAGGTGCGTTGATTCAAGACTACATTCCGGGTGGACCGGAGGCGATGAAGACGGTGATTCCGCTGTTCACGCGAGAGAGCGTGCTGGTGTCGGCCTTTACCGCCCGCAAGGTGCGGCAATGGCCGGAAACCGGCGGGGTGACGGCGGCTGGCTGCAGCACCGCCGAAAAACACCTCGTGGACATGGTCCTCCCGTTTTTTGAGAAGTGGCGCTGGTGCGGAGCCGCAGAAGTGGAGCTGAAGTTCGACCGCCGGGACGGTCAGCACAAGGTCATCGAGATCAATCCGCGATTTCCTGGCTACCTGCGGTTTCCGGGCGAGTGCGGGCTGAACTTTCCGGTGATGGCGGTGGAGTTGGCGCTCGGCGGCCCAGCCTTCGCGCCCGGCGCTTTTCCAGAATATGTCACTGGCGCCCGGTATCTGAATCCGGGCTTGTTCTTTCTAACGGTTTATTCCCGTCTCCGCCGGGATGGGCCGAAGAAAGCGGAAATTCGAGACGCTCTGAGAGAGATTCGTGGCGCCGGCCCGCTGCTCCTCCGACTGTTGGATGACCCTCTGCCGATGATCGGCAGAGCCTTGTTGCGAGCTTCTCGGATCAGGCGCCCGGCGATCATGCATTCCATGCGTGCCGACCGCCAGAACCTGACCAGCGAACGGAACGATTCCTCTGCGGTCTCCGCGGAGACAGCGTTGCGAAACCCGGCCGGCTGACTCCCCTGCGCGAACACGGAGAGGGAAGAGGAGCGGAAGAGTAGCAGAGGGACAAGTCCAGTGTCTCCTTTCCCTTTCGGCGGTCCCCTCTGCGGGGAGCAGCGTGACGACCGCTCCGTCGAAAGTCCCCGCAAGTCCTGCGTCCACTTTCATCGGGTTTTGCGAGCCGAAGGCGCATGGGTTACTCCTTAACAGTCGCGGATCAGTCACGTCATCTCCGCGACAGGCCACTAATATCAGGGATCAGGAGGCGGAGAGGCCCGTTCCAGGCAGGGCAGATCAGCGCTTGCGGCGGGGCTTGGCGGGCGCTTTGGGGGGCGGCGGGAGCGCTTCCTGGTGCTGGAGGACGGACTCGATTTCCTGCTGGCGCAGGGCCTGGCAGTGGGAACAGTAGCCGCCGATCTCGGTGCGGGCGATGAGGATCTGGAAGCCCAAGGTGGTCTCGATCTGCTGGCGGATGCGGTGCAGCGGCGGGCCGTAGAACTCCTCGACGCGGCCGCAGCGCAGGCAGATGATGTGGGCGTGCTCCTGTTTGCGGCGGGTTTCGTAGTAGTGCTGGTCGCCGACGAAGTGCATCAGGTCGAGCTCGTCGACCAAGCCGCCCTCCTTGAGCAGCTTGAGGGTGCGGTAGACGGTGACGCGGTTGAGCTTGGGGTCGCGCTGGTGGGCGAGGCTGTAGAGCGCTTCGGCGTCCAGGTGCTGGCCGGACTCCTCAATCAGATCGAGCAGAAGCTGGCGCTGGCGGGTCAGCCGGATACCGCGGTTGCGGAGAGTCTGGCTGGAGGTGGCGGGCTTCATGCGCTTAGTCGATTGTACACGCGGATGAGGAAAGGGCGGCGGGCAAAGGACGAGATATTTTGAGGGGGGCGGGCGGGGCCGGACTTTTCCAGGGGCTTATTCAAGGCGCCGGCGGCGGCATGAGATAATCGTCAGCGGAAATTCGCGCGGAGGTTGCAAATATCATGAGACGAAGAATCTGGGTCCTGGCCCTGGCGCTGGTGCTGACGTGGGCCGCGGGGCCGGCGCGCGGCGCGGAGAAGGCCGCGGAAAGACCGGCCAAGCCGAAGCTGGTGCTGGCCGTGGTGATTGACCAGTTCCGCTACGACTACCTGACGCGGTTCCGCGCCGATTACCATGCCGGGCTGGCCAGGCTGCTGAACGAGGGCGCGGTTTACACCGAGGCGCACTACATCCACTTTCCGACCGTGACCGCGGTGGGGCATTCGACGTTCCTGACAGGCGCGACGCCGTCGTTGAGCGGCATCGTCGGCAACGAATGGTATGACCGCGCGTTGAAGAAACAGGTGACGAGCGTGTCGGACGAGACGACGAAGCTGGTGGGCGGCGCGGCAGGCGCGAGCGGCTCGTCGCCGCGGCGGCTGCTGGTGAGCACGTTCCCCGACGAGCTGAAGATGGCGGCGCGGGGCGGGCCGCAGACGAGCCGGGTGATCGGCATTTCGATCAAAGACCGGGCCGCGATTCTGCCGGCCGGGCACATGGCCGACGCGGCGTACTGGTTCGACGACGGCACAAACCACTTCGTGACGAGCGACTACTACATGAGCGAGCTGCCGGCGTGGGTGAAGGCGGTGAACGAGGCTGGGCCGACGTCGAAGTACCGCGACGCGGCGTGGATGCCGCTGAACGCCAAACCGGACGACAAGCCATTCTGCACGCTGGCGACGGGCGGAGCAGTGCCGAGCTGCGGTTCGATCGAGGCCACGCCCTTCGGCAACGAGATGCTGGAGGCATTCGCCGAGAAGGCGGTGGCGAACGAGCGACTGGGCCGGCACGAGGGCACGGACGTGCTGGCGCTGAGCTTTTCGTCGAACGACTACGCGGGCCACAGGTACGGTCCGGACCATCCGGCGATCCGCGACATCTCGATCCGCACCGACATCGCGCTGGGGAAGCTGCTGGATTTCATCGACGCGCAGATCGGCAAGGGCCGCACGCTGGTGGTGCTGACTGCCGACCACGGTGTGGCGCCGGAGCCGGAGGTGAACGAAGCGCGGCGGATGAACGGCGGGCGGATCGACGGGAAGCAGCTCCCGCGCGTCGTGAACCAGGCGCTGAGCGAGAGGTTCGGCGAGGGCAAATGGATTGAGTCCGACTCGGGCGGGGGGATGTATCTGAATTACGAAACGGCGGCTAGGAACAAGGCCGACCTGCGGGAGGTGCGGCGCGTGGCGGCCGAGGCGCTGCGCGCGGTGCCGCACATCGCGCGGGTGTTCACGCACGATGAACTGATGACCTACGGCGGCGCGGCCGATCTGGTGGGACAGGCCGTGGTGCGAGGCTATTACGCCGCGCGTTCCGGCGACATCACGATGGTGCAAGAGCCGTACTACCTGTTCGGCGGGACCTCTGGGACCTCGCACAGCACGCCGTACAGCTACGACACGCACGTGCCGGTGATCTTCTACGGCGCGGGCGTGCAGGCGGGTGTCTATCGACGCCGCATCGCGCCGAACGACATCGCGCCAACGCTGGCGTCGATGTTCAATGTGGAGACGCCTAGCGGAGCGTTCGGGGAGGCGCTACGCGAGGTCGTGAAATAGGCCGCGCGGGTCGAGTCAGCGCAACAGGCGGATGGCGGCGAAACCGTATGCGCGGAGATCGACGCTCACCTGCCCCGAACGCACTGGAAGCGCATGGAGGTCGCGTTCCAGTAGGTCCGTGGCCACGGCTGTTTTGAATCCGTGAAGGCGGAGGACGAGTGGCGCGGCCTGGCCGGCGGTCTCCCAAAGGCGCAGGATCAGGCCCTCACCGTCGGCGGGTTTCCAGGCGGTGACGAAGGCGCGGCGCGGATCCACATCCACTCCCCGGAGCGGTGCGCGGGGTAGACGGCCCGCGGCGACGAGCAGCGGCGTAGCGGCGGCACGGCTCCAGGCGACCGTGTCCGCCTGGTCGAAGCCCGCGGCGTGGCTGCGTAGCGAGTAGCGAAAACGGAAATCGGTTTGCCCGTTCTGGTCGTGAGCGGACTCCTTGTAATTCTGATCGTTGCCCAGGGCCTCGAATGAGATCGCATCGAGGTCCGGCCGCAGAGCGAAGGCCTCCAGCGGGGCGATGGTCACGCCGGGCCCTTGCGGCAGAGAGGCGTCCACGAAGCCTTGCACGGCGAGGCGGTTCGGATCTGCGCCGGGCAGCAGGTCACCGGCGGGAGAGGGCAAGGGCCGCAACACGGCGCCGGTGGTTTCGATGCGCTCGACAGCGCCCGGAACGAGGACGGGGAAAACGTGGGTGAGGCGCTGCTCGGCGAGGGTCACGGGCTTGTGGATCAGGTACTCGAAGTCGACCTGGTCGAGGTCCGCGTAGAGCGTGATGAGCGTGGTGATGCGGATGTCGTCAATAGCAGAGGTCACCTTGAGGCGCGCCAGGACCGGGCCGGCGGCGGCGCTTTCGCACTGGACGTTCGTGACGGCGTGCTCGCGGCCGTCAAAGTAGACCGTCTGGCCGAGCGCGCGCGGCCCGGGAACGACCAACTCGCGGTTCAGCGTCCGGTCCACTAGACTGGCGACGCCGCCGGTCCGCAGATCGACCTTCAGACGGTAGCGGGGGCTTTCGATCTCCCCGACGGAGGCTTTCAGCGCGGCCGGACGCAGCGGCTGCGCGGCGCGACCGAGGCGAACCGAAGCGAAGCCGAGGCCGGCGACGCGGGGCGCGATGAAGTAGAGCCGGCGCCGACCGTCCTCCAGCACGACCTGGGAAGGCAGGGCGCGCGGGCCGTCGAAAGCGGAATCGACATCCTCCGGCACATCTACGCGCACCAGGCCGGGGCGGGGCGCGCCCAGGCTGTTGAAGAGCACAAGGCCGTGCGGGTCCGCTGAAAGGTTCAGAGCCTTCCAGGCCTGGCTTTCGAGTTCGGTGCCGAGGCGGGTGAGGTCGTCGCTCCACTCGCGGCGCAGGCGGGCATTTTCCAGACGATTGGCGTTGTCCGAGCCGTTCCAGGCATGGTCGGCGAGCATGACCCAGTCCCACTCGGCGCGGTCGCGGCCGGCGCGGGTCTGCTCGATGACGCTCCGGTCGAGCTGTGAAGCGGCCGCGATGAGGCTCTC
>JBEKHU010000201.1:0-6150 GCA_050012115.1 Bryobacteraceae bacterium
CCGTCAGCCATCAGCACGCGAAGCGTCTGCCGCCCAGGCTTAGTTCAAACGGCGTTATCGGAAACCCGCCGCCCGTGCGTCGAGGGATGACAGCACACGGCGGCTCAGCGGCGCGTCTACGATTGGACTGCCGCGCAGAGACTACTGGTGCGCGGAGTAGGGCTGCTGCGGCGGGTTGAGTTTGACTTCGATCGTCCGCTCTTCTTCGTTGACGTCGAAGACCTGGCCGAAGGTCTGGTAGCCCTTGGCGATGACCTGCACCTTGATCTTGCCCTGCGGGATGGGCGGGATTCGGGCCAAGCCTTCCATGTTGGTCTTGAGCTCGTAGGGCACGTAGACCTTCTTGCCGAGCTTCATGTAGTCGCGTCCTTCGACGAACGTGACGATGACGCTGGCGCGCTCGACCGGCTTGTCGTCGAAGGCTTTCACCTCGATCGTCAGCTTGGTCATCGGATGCGGCGCGAACGCCACCGCCGTGAGAGCCAGCGAGAGGACCGCCGCGGATAGAAGCCTAAACGCCATAAGAACGATTATCCTACGCCGACGACGCCAGCGCTTCAGGCCCCGCGTCTCAAGCCGCGTCTCAAGCAATGTCCGGAAGCAGGTACCGGCCGGGGCGGCCGAGAACGGCCGAGGCGCGCTCCGCCGCGATGTGGCCGCTGCGGACGGCGCCCTCCATGGTGGACGGCCAGCCCGAGCGGGTCCAGTCGCCGGCCAGCGTTAGATTGGGGATGGACGTGGCGGCGGCAGGGCGGAACTGCTCCAAGCCGGGGCGCGCGGAGAAAGTCGCGCGGACCTCTTTGACGACGTGCGCCCGGACCAGCTTCGCCCCACGCACGGCGGGCAGAAACTCGGCGAGTTCCCGCAGGGAAAGGTCGATGATCGCGCCGCGGCTCATGGGCGTCAAAGCGCGCGAGGCGCTGACGACCAACTGCAGATAGCGCCCGCCGTCCTTGTTGAAGAACCATTGCATTGTGCGGTCAAGCAGCGTGCCGTAGGGCAGCTCCGTGACCGGGCGATCGAACCAGAGGTGAATGCCGGTGATGGGGACGTGTTCGAACTGAGTGAAATCGACGCCCAGCGCCGGCGCGAGCGACTCCAGCGCGGCCACGCGCTCGAAGGGCAGCGCCGAGATGTAGTGGCGCGCGGCCATCAAAGTGCCGCCCGCTTCGACGCCTTCCACGATGCCATCGGCGAGGCGAACCTGTGTCACCGGAGTGCGGAACGAGAGGCGCACGTGGGGCAGGCGCTGCCACGCCGCGGCGCCATAAAGCTCGCCGAGCGGCACGTTGGGCAGGCCCATCTCATAGGAATCAGAGGCGCCGAGAAAGCCCAGCCAGAAGACCTGGAAGCCGTGCGCGGCCGACATGCGGTCGAGGTCCTCGTTGATCGCGCTGACCAGGACCTGTTGCCAGAAACGACGGATCGCGGCGGGCGTCTGGCGCTTCTCGCGCAGCCAGTCGAGCATGGTGATGGCATCGAGGTCGCGGCGCGTGCGGCGTTCCGAGCGCAGCGCCAGCAGAGCGCGCGCGATGGCGAACTTGTCGGCCAAGCTGAGGAAGCGCAACGTGGCAAACGAGCCGGTGAAGTGCAGCGGCGCGGGCAGCAGGCCGGCCTTCAGAACCGACGTGCGTCCACCTGGTTCGATAAAGAAGAAGTCGCGGTGGAAGGTGATGCGGCCGGCCACGCCCAGGCGGCGGTAGAACGCCAGCAGGTTGACGCAGCAGCGCAGCAGGATGTGCTGGCAGTTGTCGATCGTGGCGGCCTCTTCGTCCTCCGTGGCGGGCGCCGGATACGACGTCGCGCGCCCGCCGGCGAAGGGCTTGGTCTCGAGCACGGTCACGTCGAAGCCCGACTCGCCGAGCGCCGCCGCGGCCGCGAGCCCGGCCAAACCGCCACCCAGAATGAGCACGTCACTCATAGTTCGAAGCGCAACGCTCGAAGGCGCTGAGCGAGCCCGCCCGCGCGGCCTCGCGCATCGAGAAACCAACGTAACCGCCGGAGGGAATGCATGCCCAGGCTGATCTTATACCAGCTCAGCGGTCGGCCCGCGAGCGCCCGTACAAGCGCACCATGTTGCGCACCATCATCAACCCTTGGTCGCCGCCTTGCGAAAGCAGCGACTCGGGATGAAACTGCACGGCCTCCATCGGCAGCGTCCGGTGGCGGATGCCCATGATGATGTCGTCCTCGCTGAGCGAGGTGACCTCGAGCTCCGGCGGCAGCTTCGCGGCGATCGCATAGAGCGAGTGGTAGCGGCCGACCTTCAACGGATGCGGAAGCCCCTCGAAAACGCCGAGGTCGCGGTGCGAGACCAGCGACGGCTTGCCGTGCACCGGGTACGGCAGCACGCCCAGTTCTCCGCCGAAGCCCTCGACCATGCCCTGCAAACCGAGGCACACGCCGAAGGTGGGGAGGGCGCGCGCGGCGGCGTAGCGCACCAGATCGGGCACGCCGAAGTCCGCCGGCCGGCCGGGTCCCGGCGAGATCAACAGGATGTCGGGCTTCAACTCATCGATCAGCGACAACGGGAAACCCGAACGGTAGGTCATCACCTCCGCGCCGGTCTGCCGGACATAGTTGGCCAGAGTCTGGATGAAACAGTCGTCGTTGTCCACCAGGAGGAGGCGCACGCCCTTGCCGGGGAGCTTTGCGGCTCGCGCGCGCCGCCGCGGCGTCTCGAGCGGCGCGTGCAAGGACTGGAAGAAGCTTGCGGCCTTCAGGCGCGTCTCCCGCTCTTCGGCCGCGGGCTCCGAATCGTAGAGCAAAGTCGCGCCCGCGGAATAACTCGCGATGCCGTTCTTCAAATGGACGGTGCGGATCAGGATGCCGGTGTTGAGGTCGCCGTTGAGCGAGAGCAGGCCCAGGGCGCCGCCGTACCAGCCGCGCGGGTCCTTTTCGAGATCCTCGATGGCCTGCGCGGCGGCCTTCTTGGGCGCGCCGACGACGGTGACGGCCCACATGTGCGACAGGAACGCGTCGAGCGAATCGAAGCCCTCGGCGAGCGTGCCCTCGACGTGATCGACGGTGTGGATCAGGCCGGCGTAGCGCTCGATCAGGCGGCGGCCGATGACCTTCACCGAGCCGGGCACGCAGACGCGCGACTTGTCGTTGCGGTCCACGTCGGTGCACATAGTCAGCTCGGACTCTTCCTTGGGAGAGTTGAGCAGGTCGCGCATCAGGTCATGGTCGCGCAGCGGGTCGCCGGTGCGTTGCGCGGTGCCGGCGATGGGGCAGCTCTCGACGCGGCGCCCTTCCACGCGGATGAACATTTCGGGCGACGCTCCCACGAGTTGCTCGTCGCCGAGTTGCAGCAGGAACTGGTACGGGCTCGGGCTGAGTTTCTGAACGCGCTGGAACAGCTCGCCGGGACTCCGGCCGAAACCCGAGGAGAAGCTTTGCCGCAGGACGACCTCATAGTAGTCGCCCTGTTTCATGCCCGCGCGGACGCGTTCCACCTTCTGCATGTACTCTTCGGGCGTGTGGTCGGAGACGATCTCGAGCGGCGCGGCCGGCGGCGGGATCTGCAGCTCCCCGGCGTCGCGCGGCAGGTCGGCGGTGGATTCCCCGCCCAGGGCGAAGTCGTACTGGTAGCGCTCGATCACCTCGCGTTTGCGGTCCATGAAATGGATGTCGTCGCAGAGGAAGAGGTGCAGATCCTTGTGGTCGCTGCGCGGCATGCGCAGGCGGATGGGATCGAACTGGAACAGCAGATCGTAGCCGAATGCGCCCGCCAGGACGAGCCGGCCGTCCTTGCGGTTGCCGAACTCCTGCACCAGCGCGCGCAGGATGGAGAAGGCCGAGGGCTGCTTGCTGCGTTGTTCCTCGGGGAACAGCGCGGGCAGGGGTTTCAAACGCCCGGCCAGGATCGCGCCCTCGAAGCCGAACGAATCCCAATGCGGGTGGCCGGCGAGCAGCGCGTGCAACAACCGGGCCAGCACGTGGCCGCGAGCATTCAGCGGACGAAACTCCATGCGCCGGCCGCGGCTGACGATCTCGATCGGCGGGCGCAGCGCCGCCACGTCCCAGCGGGAGTACCGCTCGGGGTACTCATAACCCGAGGAAAGATAGACGCCGCGATGACGGTCCAGCTCGGACAGCAGATGGTTCAAGCCGCGACGGAACGGCAGGCGGGACGAGTTCCGCGTGACCTGGATGCCCGATTTCGTCGTGTAGCGCAGCAAAGACATGGAAAAAGTAGTGAGCTTTCAGGGTATCATCCCTGCTGGGGACGTCTTTTCGGCTGCGCAGGAGCGCCTATGAACTTCATCGACGCCACGAAAGGTTACGAGACCTGGCTGGCCCGGGAACTGCGAATCATTCCGCAGGACCTCGAGCAGAAACATCAACTCATGGTGAAATCGTCTTTCCAGTTCTTGCGCGGCACCTATTACCGCTGGGCGCAGATCTGGGCGGAGACCGCGGAGGCGCTGGCCAAAACGCCGGTGGTGCTGGCCGTCGGCGATCTCCACGCCGAGAATTTCGGCACCTGGCGCGATGCCGATGGCCGGCTGGTGTGGGGGGTCAACGATTTTGATGAAACGGCGGCGCTGCCGATGGCGCTCGATCTGACGCGGCTCGCCGTGAGCGTCTTTCTGGCCAGCGAACACCACGCGCTGCACGCGACCCGCCAGCAGGTTGCGCATGTCCTTCTGGACGGCTACCGCAAAGGCGTGGAATGCGGCGGCCTGCCGTTCGTGCTCGAGGAGGGCCATCCGGCATTGCGCCAGATCGCGGTTGAGCGCCTGAAGGACGAAGAGGCGTTCTGGATGAAGTTTTCGGAATTGCCGGAGTTCACGGGACGCAAGCCCAAGACCGCGCTGCGCCTGCTGATCCGGCTGCTGCCGCATGGCGTCGAATCGCTGCGCGTCGTGCACCGCCTCGCCGGCCTGGGCAGCCTGGGGCGGCAGCGGCTGACGGCGATCGGCCAATTCGAGGGCGGATTCATCGCCCGCGAAGTGAAGCAACTCGCTCCGCCGGCCTCCTACTGGGCCACGGGCAAAGGATCGCGCCAGATCCGCTACGGTGAGATTCTGAAGGTTTCCGTCCGCTGCAACGACCCGTTTCTCCGCCAGCTCGACAATTGGATCGGACGCCGGCTTTCTCCCTCCAACTGCCGCATCGAGGTCATCGATCTGCCCAAAGGGCAGGACGTGGAGCGGTTGCTGCACGCGATGGGATTCGAGACCGCGAACCTGCACCTCGGCTCGATCCAGCGCAAGAAGCTCAAGAAGGCCGTGGACGGCATCAAGCCCAGCGAACTGGCCAAGGTTTCGCGCGCTCTGGAAAACGCGGTCGTGCGCGACTGGAAAGAGTGGCGGGCGCGGTGAGTCTCGCGCCTATTGCGCCGCGTTGAGCGCCTTCGCTGCCTGGACGTACTTAGCCGCCTGGGGGTTGTCCGCGTTCCATTCCACCGCCTGGGCGGAGTTCGCCAGCCGGCTCAGCGCGACCGCGACGGTGCGCGTCACGCTGGCCATGTTCTCGTAGTCGAGCTTTTCCCAATGGTCGCCCGGCTGGTGATAGTCGGGGAAAATGTACGCCGCCACCAGCGTGTGCGCGGGCACCCCCGCGTCGGCCAGCGCCTGGTTGTCGCTGCGCGCGAAAAACGGGTCGGAGTCCTTCGCGTGCCGGTAGATGGTGACGCCGGTGTCCTGGCCGGCGGCCTGCAGCCAGGCGGTGAGATTCGAGTAGTCGAATCCGGTCACGGAAAGCCGCCGCAGGCTCGGGCCCTCGGTGTCGTCGGTGCGGCCCATGTGTTCGAGATTCAGGTCGGCCACCGTCCGGGCGAGCGGCGCCAGCGGGTGCGAGGCGTAATAGTGCGAGCCGAGCAGGCCCTTCTCCTCGCCGTAGTAGGCGATAAACAGCAGGCTGCGCTTGGGCCGCTCCTTCATGCGGACGAAGGCTTCGGCCAGAGTCAGCATCGACGAGGTCCCGCTGGCGTCGTCGTTGGCGCCGTTGTAAATGCGCTTCGCGGGCCCCTTGCCCTGCGTTCCGAGGTGGTCGTAGTGCGCGCTGACCATCAGCCAGGTGCTGTTCAGTTTGTGGTCCGAGCCGCGCAGAATCGCGGCTACGTTGCGCACCTTCGCGCCTTTGAATGACGCGGTCTGGAAATAGCCGTCGTCGCCCGCCGGCTCCAATCCGGCCCGCCGG
>JBEKHU010000202.1:0-6147 GCA_050012115.1 Bryobacteraceae bacterium
GCAGCAGGATGGGGATGACGTAGAGGCGGTGGAACAGATCCTGGCGAAAGGCGCCGTGCTGGACCTGCGCCTCTAGATCGCGATGCGTGGCCACGATGACGCGCACGTCGACCTTGACTGGCCGGACGCCGCCGACGCGCTCGAACTCGCCCTCTTCGAGGACCCGTAGGAGCTTGGCCTGCATCATGGGCGGCATGTCGCCGATCTCATCCAGAAACAAAGTCCCGCCCTGGGCCTGTTCGAACTTGCCGATGTGGCGCGCAGCCGCGCCGGTGAATGCGCCTTTCTCGTGGCCGAAAAGCTCGGACTCGATCAACTCCTGGGGCACGGCGGCGCAGTTGAGCGTCACGAAGGGATTGGCGCGGCGCGGGCTGAGGTCGTGCAGCGCGCGCGCAATCAGCTCCTTGCCGGTGCCGGTCTCACCGAGGATGCAGACGCGCGAAGAGCCGGGGGCGACGCGCTCGACCTGGGCCATCGTGCGGCGCATCGCATCGCCTTTCCAGACGATCTCGTGCCGGCCGGCACGGCGGCGCAGATCGCGGTTTTCGGCCTCCAATCGCGCCATCTTAACGGCGTTGTCGAGGGTCAGCAGAAGCTTTTCGGTCGAGAGCGGCTTTTCGAGAAAATCGAGCGCGCCGAGCTTGGTCGAGCGCACGGCCATCTCGACCGTCGCCTGGCCCGAGACCATGACCACGGGCGTGGCCAGGCCGAGCGCGCGAATCTGGGCAAGCAGCGCGATGCCGTCCATGCCGGGCATCACGACGTCGGAGAGAATGAGGTCGAAGCGCTGCTCCTCAAGCAGCTCCAGCGCCGAGGCGGCGCTGGCGGCGGTAGTGGCGAGGTGGCCGGCGAGCTTAAAGGCGCGCGCCAGCGAGGCGAGGGTGTTAGTGTCATCGTCGACAATCAGAACCGTGCTCATCGGGTCGACTCCTCCGGCCGGGGCAGGACGATGGTGAAACAGGCGCCTTGGCCGGGCGTGCTGGTCACGCTGATGCGTCCATGATGATCGCTGACGACGCTCTGGACAATCGCCAGCCCGAGGCCCGTGCCGTGATGCTTGGTGGTGTAGTAGGGCGTGAAGAGGCGGGCGCACTCCTCCGAGGTCAGGCCCTGGCCGGTGTCGGCGATGCGCACGACTGCGCCATCGGGGTGCGGCGCGGTAGTGACGTGCAGAGTGCCGCCGGCGGGCATGGCATCCAGCGCGTTGAGAATCAAATTCTTGAAGGCGCGGCCGAGTTGCTCGCGGTCGGCCAGAACGGGGAGCGGTTCGGGCGCGAGGTCCTTCTCGAGCGCGACCGGCGGGCCGCCTGCGGATTGGAGCTGCCCCTCAAACAGACGCAGCGCGCCGTGGACGACATCGTTCAAATCTACCGGCTCGAGCTGCGGCACGGGCATCTTCGCAAAGTCGCTGAAGCGGCCGACGATGGTACGTAGATTAGCCAGCTCCGCCAGCAGCGTCTTGGTAGATTCCTCGAAAACTTCGTCAAACTCGGCCGCGCTCAGATGGCGCGCGGCGCGGATGTTCTCCACCGTAATCTGCAGCGGGAAGAGCGGGTTTTTCAGCTCGTGCGCCAGCCGACGCGCCAATTCGCGCCAGGCCGCGACGCGCTCGGCCTGGAGGGTGCGCTCGCGCTGTTCGAGCAACTGCTCCGTCATGCGGTTGAAGGAGGCGGCCAGCGCGCCGATCTCGTCGCGGGAGGTCACGGGAACGCGCACCGCAAGGTCGCCGGCGGCGACGGCGCGCGCGCCCGCGGCGAGGCGTTTCACGGGGCGGGTAATGCGCTCGGTGGTCCACAGGCCGATCAAGAGGCCGAAGACGATGCCGCAGAAGCCGACCAGCAATCCGGTCCACAGGATGGAGCGCTGCAGTTGAATCTGCGCGCGCAGGGGCGTGCCGACGATGAAGGCGCCGATGAGCGTGCCAGCGCGCCACAACGGCAGCACACGCAAGGCTTCGGCGGTGTCGCGCCCGGCGCCCCATTGGACCACGCCGGCGGCCGGCGCGCGGGTGCGCGCGGCCTGATCGACGAGCGGCTGGAGGCGGCCGGGGCTGGCGATGGGGCCGGCGGCGCCGAGCACATCGCGTGGCGAGTTCCACAACAGGATGCGGGTGCCGGGCGCGGTGCCGAGCGAGGCGAGCAGCTCGCGGTCGAGCTGGCGCGCGCCGGCGACGTAGAGCGGCTTGCCGCCGACGTGGATCAAGCGGACGACGGCCAGCGCGAGCGTGCTGCCCTCGGGCGACGGAATGCGTGTCAGAAACGGCTCGGCGGCAGTGGGATCCTGGGGCGCGCCGAGCCAATCGTCCTGGTAGCCGAAGCGCGCGGGCCAGTGAGCCGAAGAGATGATAGTGAGATCGGCCTGGACGAGATCGGCGAAATCGAGCCCTTCGGCCTCAGCCAGCTCGGCGGCGCTATTTACCAGCAGCGATTCGTCGGGCGCGGGGCGGGCGGCCTCGATTGCGGCACGCAGGGCGATCGGCGACTCCGCCGCGCTTTCCACACGCGCGGCCAAGGCCGTGCCGCGCGCCGCCAGGTCGCGTTGGAACTGCGTCAATACGGATTGCTGACGCTCCTGATCCAGGCGCTCGAAGGTGCGGCGCGTCCACACTGAGATCGCGCCCGAGGCCAGCGCCACGGCGCCGGCGACGGTCAGCGAAGTGACCAGCAACAGCCTTGTCCGAAAGGTCATGGCGCCGCCTCGCCCAGCCACACATTGGCCAGATCCCAGCGGTCCGAGGCAACCCACGGCGCGCCGAGCCAGCCCTGCGCGCGCGGGCTCAACGCGTGGGCCACGCCGAGCTGCGCGACCGGCACGACGTAGTAACGATCAAGCAAGGCGCTCTCGCGCTCGAAGGGGTCGGGCGCGGGCGCGAGGGCGATGCCGAGCGTGGCCGCGATCTCGTTCAAGGCGAGATCGGGATCGGGCTGGATAATGCGCAGCCAGGCCAGCCGAACAGCGGGCGCCGCGGCGTCGGCGCGCAAGGCGATGGCGCATTCGGCTGCGTTCAGTGCGATGCGCTCGGCGACGCCGCGCAACACGGGATCCTGGCGGTCGTAGGAGAAGCGCAAGACTATCGCGCCGGGGTTCAAGTGGCGCGCCCGGGCGACGTTGCGCTCGGCGGTGAAGGCCAGCGCGTGACCGCTGAGCCACTGCGGCAGCAGGGCCGCGCTGGCTTCTCCCAGCTTCTGCAACAGGACGTCTTGGATGGAGGCGCGGTCGACCGCCAGGGCGAGTGCTTCGCGCACCGCCGGCGGCGCCTCGCGGGCGCGGTCGAAAAGCAGCGCGAGCGTTTCGAGCGGCAATGAAAGCGCCACCGCATCGCCGCGCTGCCGCGCGCGCCGCACCTCGGTGGCGGGCAGTTCGGTCACATCGGCCTGGCCCAACTGCGCGTCCTGAGCCTGATCGCGGAAGGCGCGTCCCATGCGAATCTCGATGGCGTCGATGTAGGGGCGGCCGGCCCAATGTTGCTCGTGCGCGGCCAGTACAATCGACTTGTCGGGCTCGAAACGCAGCACATTGAAAGGACCGGTCCCGTAAATCGCGCCGTCATTCAAGCGCAATACGATGGCGTTTTTCAGGAGTGCGAGGTCCCGGAGAATCTGTTCAATCGGCCGGTCGTCGGGGTAGTAGAGTTCGCTGCCCGCGGGCGACCACGGCGCGCCGTTGTGGAAAGTGACGTGTTGGCGCGCGCGGAAGATCCAGCGGCGGTGCTCGGCATCGTGGGTCCAATTCTCGGCCAGCAAAGGCTGGGGACGGCCTTTCTCGTCGAGCCGTACCAGCGTCTCAAAGACCTGAGACAGGACGTTGGCCTTGGCGGCGCCCTCGAGAGGATCAATGGCGACGTCGGCCGGGTCGAGATTGCGCACAATCGCGCGCAGCTCCAGGCGCAGCGTCCCGCCGTAGCGCGGCCGCGCCGCCGCCGTTCCGGCCGCCAGCACGAGGCTAACGGGAACAATCGAGATGAATGCTATAAGCCGCATAGTTCCCCGTGGCCGCGTTCCGGGCGATGGCAATCGCCCCACCGGGGGCCGGCCACAGGGCCGTCACCGGCGCCGGCAAATCGAGCGCTGCGGTGGCCGGCACCGCCTTGCGTTCCACAATGGCGTAGGCGGCGAGTGAAGCCGCAGCGCCCTTCTCGGTGGGCCGGGCCAGCAGCACCTTGTCGCCACACACGCCGACCCAGTCGCCGTTCAATCCTTCCACCCAGCCTATCGGTTGGCGGTTGGCATCGTAGAGCCGCGTGCGGCCGTCGCCAGCGGCCAGCAGCCATTGCGCGCGGTTGCCGGCCTCGAGGCGCGCCAGCGCATAGAAGCCGCTCCAGAGGCCGGACTCGAGCGTGTTGCGCCCGACAACGAAGTGGACCGGCTCGGCGGCAAGCGGCCAATCCTCAGTCTGATTCGTGCAGTCGAGCGCGAGGGCCGGCGCGAGCCGGCCGTGGCACGTCACACCGGGCAAATGGGCCGTCAGCGCGGCGCCGTCGAGCGCCAGCCGGCCGCGCGGATCGCGCGCGGGCGGAGCGTCGATGGAGGCGGAGTCCGCGCGCGTCCATTGACCGTCGCGACGATCGTAGACCGCGAGCCGCTGCGGTTCGAGAATCAGCAGGCGCTCGTCCACGGGCAACGCGTCGAGGATCGGCTCGGGCTGCTCCCACAACAGGCGCCGCTCCAGCGGCGGCAGGCTCTGGCGCTCGCTGCTCGGGGGTTGAAAGCGCACCAGTTCGACGCGCCGCTGGTCCGGCTGGACGATCTCGGCAATCAGCACGAACTCGCGCACGTCCTCGGCCAGCGTCAGCTTAACTTCGGTGAGGGACGCAGGCGCTGGCGCGCGCCGGGCCTGACGGCGCGCGAGCGCGCGCTCGAAGGCGCGCTGGACTCTGGCGAGATCGGCGTTGGCGAGCGAAGAGATGTTCTTCGCGCTGACGCGCACGCCGGGCCCCGGCTCGACCGACTGGGCCACCTTGGCGAGCAGCGCCTTGATCGCATCGTCCAAGGCTTGGGCCGGAGCCGGCGAGGCGAGCGCCAGCGCCAGAAGGGCGACGACGGGCAACGACATAGGCCGCATCACAGGCCTGCCTTCCTTCATCCCGTAACACGCCGCGGCGGTGGAAGATTTGGACCCCCCAACCGCCGTGGCGCGTGATTGCCGTCATTCTACCGGCCGAGCGGCCCCAGCGCGCCGCGCAGCACGTCACCCGCGAAGAAATTCTTCACGTCCGCCGGCACCATCATGATCTGCACCTTGTCCGAGAGCCGTTCGGCGATGATCTTCTGGATCAACAGCGGATTGTCCTTCAACACGGCCGCTTCGAGCTTCATTTTCTCCGAATTGGCACTGGCCACGCGGCGGATCCGGTTTTCTTCCGCTTCGGCCATCAGCTTCAGCCGTTCCAGCTCGGCGCGGCTGTCGAGCACCTTCGACTGCGCGCTGCCCTCCGCGTTCTTGATCATGATCCCTTTCTGCGATTCAGCCTCCATCTGGGCGATGCGGACCTCCTTCTCCTTGGCCTGCAATTCGACGGTCAGGCGCCCGTTCTCCTGCTCCTTTAGCAGCAGCGCCTCGAGTCCGCGCGAGTATTCGAAGGGCGGCTGGACGTCGCGCAGCAGGACCTCTTTCACCACGATGCCGTCCGAGGCGAGGTGCTTCGCGATCGACTCTGCGGCCGCCAGCCGCAGCTCTTCTCGTTTGCTCGTGGCCAGCTCGCGCATGCTGTAAACGGGGCTTCTTTCGCGGAACGCGCTGCCCACCACCGGCGCAACGACCTCTCCGGCGATATCCGGCGGCATCGTCGTATGCACCCAGTAGAGCTTGGCCGGATCGATCCGGTAACGCACCGTCACGGCGAAACCGACGCTCAGCCCGTCATTGGTCTGCGCGTGCAGCAGTTCCGGCCCTTTCCTTGTTTCGTCCTTCTGCGTGGCGTCTCTCGTCTCCGCTATCGCGCCCGTCGAATAGACCGCATCGCGCGTGCTGTACAACGCGACATCCTCCACCAGCGGCAGCAGGGCGTGCACGCCCGGGTAGAGTGTTCCAGGCCGCGCGCCGGAAATCTGGCTGACGCGCACGCCGGCGTATCCGCTGGGAATGACCGTAATCGAGAGACCAGCGAACAACGGCAACAGCGCGAGGGCGCTGAGCCGCGCGGCCTGC
>JBEKHU010000203.1:0-6142 GCA_050012115.1 Bryobacteraceae bacterium
CGTATTGATGGAAACCCGTCGCCGTCCCGCCAGACGGGCTCCAGGTAAACACGTCATCGTAATAACGATCCACAAAACCGGCGATGTTTTGCATTTCCTGCTTCTTCGCGCACCCGACAAGTCCCAGCACGGCCGCGACCGCCGCCGCCGTACCGAAATGAAATAGACGCATGATTCGTAGTGTACCGTGCGCCGCGCATTTCGCCCCGATGCGCGTTTCGGCTGTACGTTCCTCGCTCTCCATCGGTGCAACGGTGGCGAACCGCGCGCCGCTCCGTGGTTCCACCGTAGATTCACCGTGCGCGGAACACGTATGCTAACAGACAAGAAGACCTGAGATGCCCACCGAGAATGGCCCGATGATTCACGACATCTATCAACTCAAAATCACGCTGCTCGGTACGCGGCCGCCGATCTGGCGCCGGGTGCTGGTGCCCGCCGATCTGACGCTGGCGCAGTTGGACACCGTGCTCCAAGCGGCCATCGGGTGGGAGAACTGCCACTTGCATGAATTTCGCATCGGCCGGCGGAGGTTCGGCGTTCCCGACCCGGAGGACAGGCTCATGGGTGAAACTGGCTGCATCGACGAGCGGAAGGTGCGGCTCTCGGATGTACTCGGCAAGGCCGGCGCCAAGGCCGAGTATACCTACGACTTCGGCGACAGTTGGGAACACAGTATTGTCGTGGAAAAGGTGCTGAGGCCAGAACCGGGACTTGTGTATCCACTCTGCACTGGCGGCAAGCGTCAAGGTCCACCCGAAGACTGCGGCGGTCTTGGTGGCTACTACAATTTTCTGGAAGCCATTCAGGATCCGGAACACGAAGAGCATGCGGACCTGCTGGAGTGGATTGGCGGCAGCTTCGATCCAGAAGCCTTCTCTGTGGATCACGTCAACCGGAAACTCGCACCCCTGCAACGCCGCCGGATGAAGCGTTCGACACC
Source organism: Bryobacteraceae bacterium (assembly GCA_050012115.1). Lineage (GTDB taxonomy): Bacteria > Acidobacteriota > Terriglobia > Bryobacterales > Bryobacteraceae > CAIVVT01. The sequence continues at coordinate 944 of JBEKHU010000203.1, forward strand.
GATTTAGCTCCGCCAAAGCGGGAATCCTGTCACAACTGGGCAGGCTTGCCGAAAGGACACCGTGCAAGGCGCGGTGAGAATCGATGCACTCACCGTGATTCACCGTGCGCGAACCGCGAAAACACCGTATTTCACCGTGTTTTTACCGTGAAAACAGCGGTTTTTTCGCGCACCGTGCTTCACGGTGGATGTGTGGCAATCAAAGGACTTACTCGAATTTCACCGTGCATTTTGAGGCACATTAACACGCCTCACCGTGCGTCACGGTGGATCTGTGGCAAACAAAGGACTTGTGAACATTAACGTGTCACATTAACATGCTTCACCGTGCGTCACGGTGGATCTGTTGTAAACACAGGGGTTACAAACATTAACAAGCGTATTTTGCGCGCGCACCGTGCGTCACCGTGCAACTACGGTGTTCTAAAGGGCTTATCTACATTTCAGCATACATCGCCGCGAATGCTGAATTTGCGCTGTTTTGACGGTGTTTTCGCGCCGCGCCGGACCAGCCGGGCCGCATTCTAGAGATCGAGGATGTGTCCCATGCGCTCCTTCTTGGTGCGCAGGTAGTCCTCGCTCTGGTCGCCGCGCGGCTCGGCCTGGCAGGGGATGCGGGCCGCGACCCGGACGCCGCAGGCCTCGAGCGCGGCGATCTTCTCGGGGTTGTTGGTCAGCAGCCGCACCGACCGGACGCCCAGGAAACGCAGGATCTCGGCCGGGGCCTCGTATTGCCGCAGATCGACTTCAAAACCCAGTTGCTCGTTGGCCTCGACCGTGTCCGCGCCGGCGTCCTGCAGGGCGTACGCGCGCAGCTTGTTGAGCAGCCCGATGCCGCGCCCTTCCTCGCTCTCGTAGACCACGATGCCGCGCCCCTCGGCGGCGATCATCTCCATCGACAGCTCCAGTTGCGCCCGGCAGTCGCAGCGCAGACTGTGGAAGACGTCGCCGGTCAGGCATTGCGAATGGATCCGCACCAGCGGCGGCGCGGGCGCGCGCGCGTCGCCCATCACCAGGGCGACCACCTCTTCGGCGGCGCCGTCCTTGCGAGCTTCGAAACCGTAGATCCGGAAGTGACCGTACTCGGTTGGAAAATCGGCTTCGGCGACTTTCCGCACTTCCAAACGCATGTCGTCTGCCATGATGCGGGGAGGTCTACTCTCCATCTTATAATGCGCGCCCCGCGCGCCGTTTTCCGCGGCCGGCGCGGCGCGCCACCGCGTTGACACCCGAGGCCCGGAAGACGTACCGTCAATTTGCGACGCTCGCGCCCGCCGGCAGCGTCCCAGGCCCGGACATGGATCGGCTGCTCATCGTTAATCTGCTGATCAAGGTCGCCGCCGCGGCCTCGATCGCCAGCATCCTGTCGCGCTCAGGCAAATTCCTGGGCCTGCTGATGCGCGACACGCGGACCATCGCCGAAAACCTCCAGTTGTGCCTGACGGTGTCGCTACTGTGCGCGGCCGGTTCGCTGGTGCGGCTGCACAGCACCTACTCCGCCGCCGACATCTGCTTCGAGGCGGCGCTGGTGTGCGGCATCGTGGGCGGGTACGTTTCGGGCCTGGTGGGCGGCGTGGTCTGCTCGCTGCCCGCGACGCTGAGCGGCGAGTACCTGGCCATGCCGCTGTACGCCGCGGCCGGCGTGCTGGGCGGCCTGCTGCGCGACCTCGCTCCCGACGCGGAGGACGTGTGGAGCTTCTCCCCGTTCTTCGATCTGAGCCTGTGGCGGCTCGTGCGCCACAAGGAGCACCGCCCGCGCAGCGTGTACCACGTCGGGATGCTGCTGGCGCTGGTGTCGGCCGAGTTCATGCGGTACCTCGGCCTGCAGGTCTTCGACAAGAAACTGGTCTTCACCCTGTATCAGAAGCAGTCCGACCTGGCCACCGTGGGCGCGGTCTGCATCACGACGATCTTCACGATCTCGGTGCCGCTGAAGATCTGGAACAGCGCGCGCAACGAGCGGCTGCTCGACGCCAAGGAGCGGCTGCTGGTGCAGGCCCGGCTGTCGGCGCTCTCCACCCAGATCAACCCGCACTTCCTGTTCAATACGCTCAACACCGTCTCGTCGTTGATCCGCACCAACCCGGACAAGGCGCGCCAGGTGGTCTACCGGCTGTCGAGCATCCTGCGGCGGCTGCTGAGCAAAAGCGACAACTTCGCGCCGCTGCGCGACGAACTGGCGTTCATCGAGGACTACCTGTCGATCGAAATCGCGCGCTTCGGCGACAAGCTGCGCTTCTCCAAGCAGATCGACGAGCAGGCGATGGACCGCCTGGTGCCGACCATGATTCTGCAGCCGCTGATCGAGAACAGCATCAAGCACGGGCTGGCCGCGAAAGTGGATGGCGGCTCGATCCGGTTGAGCGGGCGGGTGCGCGACGACGGCGACGAGAAGCGGCTCCAGTTGGTCGTGGAGGACGACGGCGTGGGCATCGAGGAGGAGCGGCTGGCGACGATTCTTGAACAGGCGGGGATCGGCGTCTCCAACGTCAACGAGCGGCTGCAGGTGCTGTTCGGCAGCGCCTACCGGCTGGAAGTCTTCTCCAAGCCCGGCGCGGGGACGCGGACGGAGATCGAAATCCCTGCGTGAACCCTTGGGCGGCGCGACGCGGCGTTGGACGCCCATTCCGCCTCCTGTGCCGCCACAGCGCGCGATTGCCGGTTCAGTGAGGCTGGTTGTGGCTTGCGAAGTACCTCTGGTCCTCGCGCTCCAGCCTCTTGCGCATGCTCTCGGGCATTTGGCGCGTAGAATCTCCGACCTGCTGCAGGTACGCCTGGTACATCTGCGAAGGGGATTTCTCCGCGTAATCCTGCGGAACGGCGAACAGCTCGGGCGCGGGGGGACCGACGGTGATTTTCACCGTCTCCGAACGAAACTCGCCCATGGTCTCGCCCGCCGGATTCCGCCGGATTTCGTTCATCCGAAGGACAGCGCAGTCCAGATCGGGACCTCTCCATACCTTTGTTAGATAGGATTCGTCTGGTCCCTGCATTTCGGTTTGGATGCCGATTGCGGCATAGCCCAGGATCGTTTCCTGGCCTATAACGGTCGGCTTCACCTGTGGCGTCAGATGGGAAATACCACACTGTGGATCGGCGGCAGGCGGATGCGTCGGGGCAGGCCCCTGCATGTACATCGTGGTCTTCGCCTTGAGCGCGTCATCTACCCGCACCTTCATCCGTTCAGGCACCAGCGTAATGTCCCGGAGAGTGGGCGGAACGATCTCATCGCCTTTCAGAATCACCTCGCCGCTGACCCGCGAGCCATCTGCGCGCTGCGCTTCGATCACCTTCCGCCCTACCGAGATAGGAGCAGGGCTGTCGCTCAATTCCGAACGGACGATCGTGAACTCGCGGAACGCTGGCGTTGTGGCGCCAGCATTCTGCACTTGAGGGAAGCACGCCATCGAACCGAGCACCAGACAAGTGCTCAGCCAGAGCATCCTACGCCGCAAGAGTTTCATTGAACTGCCCTCCGCTGACGTCGCCTAAGATGGAGCATAGCGCCGACCGGGTCGAGATGCAGTGGGGGTGGAGAATGTCATCTCTGACCTCAGACGAGAAGGCCGAACGGCGCACACGAATCACCCAATCTGTTCGGCGTCCGAACGGGACGTCACTTCTCTACTGCGGCGCATTGTGGTTCGCAAGGTACCTTTCATCGTCGCGCTTCAGGCTCTTACGCACGCATTCGCTACCGCTGTTATGCTCAGACCGCCGGCGCACGCGGAGCGCTGGAGAGCGGCGGTCAGAGCGGGCGCGGGGTGCGGGAGACATGCCAAAGTTTGGCATCTTTTTGACCGTAACTCATTGATTCTTGGTTGAAAAAGTGCCAAATTTTGGCACTTTTGCTCTTTGAGGTGTTCACCGAAACCGGGACCGGCGACGCCTCACATTTGGGCGACGACACGGGGGACAGACGGCTGAGGACCACACGGCGCGGAAGAGATGGCGCGAAGATCGGAAGATCGAGAGAATGATGCGCGCCTAGCCGACCAGTTCGAGCAGACCGTCGATCAACTGGCCGAGCGACTCGCTGTCGAGGGCGGCGATCCGCTTGCCCAGGCGATCGACGGAGATGGTGCGAATCTGCGAGATCTTCACCCACGAAGGCTTGAGGAGCATTCCCGGCGGAAGCGCCAGGGTCAACGGGAATCCGGCCTTTGGGGGCTGAGAAGTGATGGCCATGGCGATCACCGTTTCGGACTTGCGGTTGAACAGATCGTGGCTGAGGATCAGAACCGGCCGCAACCCGGCCTGCTCTCGGCCCCGGACCGGATTCAGGTCCGCCCAGTAGATCTCGCCCCTCAGTATTCGGGCCAAGCGCGGTCACCCAGACCCTGTTCGGCCAACTGCTTTTCTGCGCGCGGATCCAGCTTCGCCAATTCGCGCGCCAGCCGGGTCCGCTTCTCGCGTTCGCTCAGCAGATCCACGGCCGATTGCAGCGCCCGGCTGCGGTTCGGGTAGCGTCCCTCGCTCACCCAGCGGTCGAGATCGGCGACGGTCCTGCGGTCCAGCGTCACGGCGATCTTCTGCACCACGACGTCAGTATGACAAATCGTCCTACTCGATTTCAAGCGGCTGGATGGCGCAGGGGTGGAATGGCGCTACCGGCTCAAAACTCGACCAATCCTAAGCTGATCTGAATCGCCTCGTCGACCCGCCCCATCGTTGCGGCGTCGGCCACGCCCAAACGGCGCAGCAACCGCCGCCGGTCCACGGTGCGGATCTGGTCCAGGCGGATGGCGGAACGCACGTCCAGGCCATTGGCCGCGGCCGGTTCGATATGGACCTCCACGGGGTACGGAACCGGGGAGAGGCTCGAAGTAATGGCGGCGACGATGGTCAGCGGGCTGTAGCGGTTGCCGACGTCGTTCTGAATCACCAGGGCCGGCCGGGTCTTCTTGATTTCGTGCCCGACGGTGGGATCGAACGAGACGAGCCAGATCTCACCGCGGCGAACGCCGGCTACTTGCCGGCCTTTCGGCTGGCGCGCGGTCTCTGCCATGCTTCCTCCTCCAGCGGAAACCACTCCAGGGCGATCTTCAGATTCTCGTTTGCGTTGGCCAGGTAACCCGCCTTGAGTTGCTCTCTGAGCCTCGACTGGCCCCGGGAATGGACGTAGTGGATCACGGCTTCGGAGACAAATCGGCTGCGGTTGCCGCGGCTTGTCACCCGGTCCAGGACGGCGAGCGTCTG
>JBEKHU010000204.1:0-6124 GCA_050012115.1 Bryobacteraceae bacterium
TGCGTCACGGTGGATCTATTGCAATGATTGGAGTTACTAACATTAAGGCACCACATTAACACGCTGCACCGTGCGTCACGGTGGATCTGTGGCAAACAAAGGGCTTATTCACATTAACAGGCGCATTTTTGCACGCAAACCGCGTTTCACCGTGTAAGTATGGTTTTCTAAAGGACTTATCGCGATTTCTACGTGTTTCGCTGCGCAGCGATTTTACGGTGTTTGGGCGGTGATTTGCGGGAGCCGGAGCCTATGGAAATGGCGGGCTGTGGAAAGCGTGGAAATCCCCAAGCGGGATTCCCAGGCATCTCCGCGCCTGGCCACCGCCCTTGGAAATCGCTCAGCGCGATTCCCACATTTCCACAGGCACGAATCCGAAAAAATGATGAACGGACCCGAGACACCGGCCGCGATTGGCCGCTCTCGCGATTTCCCACATTTCCACAGGCACGAATCCGAAAAAATGATGAACGGACCCGAGACACCGGCCGCGATTGGGCGCTCTCGCGATTTCCCACATTTCCACAGGCACGAATCCCTGCACTAACAGGCTGCTGGAAAGCGGTTCGAAGGGTCCGCTCCCTTACGGTCGCGGCTCAGAAACGCTTGGGCGATGTCCGCGTTCCCACAGGCACGAATGCGAGAAATGAAGAACGGAGGCGGAGGCACAACCAATCGACGTCCCCGCGGCGCGGACCCCTGATTCCGATACGATAACGATTGGCCCCCATGCCGGCTTTGGCGCGCGGGGGCCTGAGCCTCGCCCCGCTCGCGGCAGAGCCGGGCGCGTCAGGAGTCGATCTGAGCATCTCGTATCCCGATTCGGTCCAGTTCCTGTACGCCCTGGGCAACGAATTCAAGACCATCAAGTTCGGCCTCGACAGGATCCGGACGCTGCTCGCGGGGCTGGGAAATCCGCAGAACGCGTGCCGTTTCGTCCACGTGGCGGGCACCAATGGCAAGGGCTCCACCTGCGCCATGATCGAACGCTCGCTGCGCATCGCCGGCGTGCGCACCGGCCTGTTCGTGTCGCCGCACCTGGTCGAGCCGACCGAGCGCATCCGTGTCGCCGGGGAGCCGGTCACGGCCGCGGAATTTGCCGCCGCCTTCGACCTGGTTCACGCTATGGCGGAACGGCTGGTGGCAGCGGGCGAGATCGACATGCACCCGACCTACTTCGAAACCATCGCGGCGATGGCGTTCTCTCTGTTCCGCGAGAAGCGCGCCGATATCGTCGTTTTGGAGACGGGCATGGGCGGGCGCCTGGATGCGACCAACGTGGTGGATCCGCTGCTCAGCGTCATCACGCCCATCGACTTCGATCACGAGAAGTACCTCGGGAGTTCGATCCCCCAGATCGCGTTCGAAAAAGCGGGGATCCTCAAGCCGGGCCGGCCGGCGGTCTTCGCGCGCCAGCGGCCCGAGGCGTTGGAGGTGCTGGAACGCCGGGCGGTGGAGACAGGATCCGCGGTGACGCGGGTGTCGGATTGGGAGGTTCGCGACCTGTTGCTCGGCGCGCGCGGCAACCGTTTCACCGCCGTGAACGGCGCGGCGGAGATTGAGGTCAACTGCCCGCTCATCGGCGAGCACCAGGTGGACAACGCGATGACCGCCGTCGCCGCCTTGCATGTTCTCGATGTGCCGCCCAAGGCGATCGAAGCGGGGCTGGCGGCAACACAGTGGCCGGGACGCCTCGAGCGGGTCCACAGCGGGCCCGACGTCTACCTGGACGGCGCGCACAACCCGGCCGGGGCGGCGGCGCTGGCGGCCTACATCCGGCGCTTCCACGGCGGGAGCAGGGTGTGGATGATCTTCGGCGCGATGCGCGACAAGGACCTGCGGGTGATCGGGGCCGAGCTGTTTCCGCTGGCCCAGGAGCTGATCTTCACGACGCCGAACCAGACGCGGGCCTATCGCGCGCAGGAGATCCGCGAGATCAGCGGCGAGACGCGCGCGCGCGTGGTCGATGCGCCCGCCGAAGCGCTGCGCCTGGCGCTGCAGGCCCCGGCGGAGGATGTCGTTTTCATCACCGGCTCGCTGTACCTGGTGGGCGAAATCAGGGGCTTGCCCGGCCTCATGGGATAATCTCTAAGTCGCGGTCTCAATGTCCCTGAGCTACCTGATCTCCGTTCTCTGGCGCGCGCCGATGATCGCTCTTTCGACCGCCGTGATGGGCAGCATCAGCCTCGTCACCGCGCTCTGGGACACCAACGGGAACACGCAGTTGAAGGTGGCGCGCGGGTGGGCCTGGACGCTGCTGGCGTTGGGCGGAGTGAAGGTCAAAGTCGTTGGGGGCGAGCGCGTCGACAGGTCGAAAAGCCACGTGATCGTCTCCAACCACGTCAGCTACATGGACACGCCGGCCCTGCTCTGGCACCTGCCGCTGAACTTCCGCTTCATGGCCAAGCGGGGGCTGTTTGAAGTCCCATTCATCGGCGGCCACCTGCGGAAAGCCGGACACATCTCCGTGCCGCTGGACGATCCGCGCGCCGCGGTGAAGGTGCTCAGCCACGCCGGCCAGGCGCTCAAGCAGCGCGGCCACAGCGTGCTCGTGTTCCCGGAGGGCGGGCGTTCAGCGACCGGCGAGTTGCAGGAATTCAAGGACGGAGCGGCGTACCTGGCCATCAAGGGCGGCGTCCCGCTGCTGCCGGTGTGCCTGATCGGCATGCGCGAGGTCCTGCCGATGCATTCGGTCCACCTCCGCCCGGGCGAGGTGACGCTGCGCATCGGCGAGCCGATCGATGTCAGCGGCATGAAATCGGCGGACCGCGAGGCGCTGACCGAGCGCCTGAAGAACGACATCCGGGCGATGCAGCAACTGGGCCGCTAACCGAGGATCGGGTTGCTGCCGCAATCGGTGGCGGCGCCCATCCACATCAACTCCTGGGCGTGATCGCTGTGCAGCTGATAGGTCTGCTGGTAAGGCCCGATCGCGACCGGCCGCATGTCGATCTGGTTGAGGTCATATTGGCCCAACCCCGCCAGCCCGCAGTAGGTCAGGTAGCCGATCGTGGTGGGGTCGATGCCCATCGCCTCCAGGCCGACGCGGTCCAGCGCGATGAGGTCGGTGGAGGCCATCGCGATTTGAGAGTTCACCGCCGTGCCGCCGGTCGGCCCGTCGCCCTCCATGCCGACGAAGCCGTCGATGATGCCGAGCCCCCAGAACGGCCGCTGGTGCTGGGCGTTGCGGAACATGTCGTAGTTGCTATTGCGCACGCCCTCGTGGAACCAGCGCTTGTCGCTCCAGGTGACTGCGTCCGTGGGCTTCTGATGCAGGGGCGCGCCCATGACCAGGTTCTTCACCGACATGGTGGCGATGACGACATTGTGGGTCTTCAGCATGGCCACCGAGATGATGTAGGCGGTGGGGTCGAAGAGGCGCGCGGCCAGGCGCACGGGCTGAACATGGGTGTCGCGGTCGGCGACATACATCAGTGTGTAGTCGCCCTCCGCGCTGAAGTCGACCAATTGCACGTTCCGCGGCGCGTAGGCCTGGATCAACGCGGGGTAGCCCAGGGTCTGATAGCCGGTCCACGTATCCATGGCGGAGGCTTCGCCGATGACAATCGGCCCTTTGAAGCGGGGCACCAGGAAGTCGAGGATGGCGCGGATGGTGTCGGGATGAGTGATGGCTAGCGGATAGGATGGATCCACGATGTTCGGCTTGATGAGGACCGATCGCTTGGCCGCCAGCCCGGCATGGATATCGCCCTCGATCTCGAGCAGCGCCTGGGTGACATTGGTGTAGCGGTCGCTTCCGGGGATCACGGAGACGACGGAGCGGTCCGAATCGGCCCGGCCGGGAGCACGCCGGCGGATGATCGGAAGAGGATCGAGCGGCTGGACGGCCGCTGCCGGCGCGACCGCCGCCGCCATGAGCAGATTGCGACGAGAGATTCGGGGCTCCATACCCCGGAAGCTAGCACTTCGCAGTGTGGAGCGCATCCGGGGAGCGGCCGGCCGCAGCCGGGCCGAGCAAGGGGCGTTGCGGCGGGGGGAGCTGAGCGGCGCAGAGGGAGCAGGGGACACACCTGCGGCGTCCTCGGCGGACGCCTTGGTGTCGCCCTCGGCAGAGGGCTCAAGTGGTTTTGGTTGGGGAGTGGGTGGGCCTCGGTGTCCCCTGCGCGAGGGGCATCGGGCCAGCGGATCAGCAGCGGTTGGGCCGCGAAGCCATCAGCTCGTCGATATTCACGAGGTCGGTCGGGTACTTACCCGTGTAGCAGGCATAGCAGAAGCGGGACTCGGAGCCGATGTCGCGGACCGCGAGTTGCAGTTTGTCGAGCGACAGGTAGGCCAGCGTGTCGCAATCGATGAACTGCCGGATCTCCTCGACGCTCTGGTTGGCGGCGATCAGCTCGCGCTTGGTGGGAGTGTCCACGCCGTAGAAGCAGGGCGAGATGGTGGGCGGGCAGGAGATGCGCAGGTGGACCTCGCGCGCGCCGGCGTTGCGGACCATGCGCACGATCTTCTGGGAAGTCGTCCCGCGCACCAGCGAGTCGTCGACAAGCACGACGGATTTGCCGGCGAGAATCTCGCGCACGGGATTCAGCTTCAGCCGAACGCCGAAGTCGCGGATGGCCTGCGAGGGCTCGATGAACGTGCGTCCGACATAGTGATTGCGGATCAGGCCGTGGCCGAAGGGGATGCCGGAGGCGTGGGAGTAGCCCAGCGCGGCGGCGACGCCGGAGTCGGGGATCGGCACCACGACATCGGCGTCAACCGGGAGTTCCTCGGAGAGCAGGCGCCCCAGCATCTCGCGCGACTGCTGGACCGGCAAACCGAAGACGACCGAGTCCGGCCGTGAGAAATAGACGTGCTCGAAGACGCATTGGGCCGGACGGCCGGGGAGGGTGTAGAACTCGCGCGTGAGCCCGTCGGGACCTGCGATCACCATCTCGCCCGGCTCCACGTCGCCGACGTGATGCGCGTCGATGAGATCGAAGGCGCAGGTCTCCGAGGCGAAGACGTAGACCGGACCTTTGGACAGATTCATGCGGCCAATGGCCAGCGGACGGAAACCGTGGGGATCGCGGGCGACAATAATGCTGTCGTTGGCGACGACGACCAAGGAGAACGCACCGTCCAGCAGCATCAGCGCTTCGCGCAGGGCCTCGGGAAGAGTCCGCTGGTTCGAACGCGCGACGAGGTGGAGGATGACTTCGGTGTCGCTGGTGGCCTGGAAGATGGAGCCGTGGTCCTCGAGCTCCTTGCGCAGCTCCATGGCGTTGGTGATGTTGCCGTTGTGGGCGACGGAGATGTGGCCCTTATTGCAGAAGACGGAAAAGGGCTGGGCATTGGCGATCAGGCTGTCGCCGGCGGTCGAGTAGCGCGTGTGGCCGATGGCCATGTAGCCGGGAAGCCCGTTCAAAACCGAGGCGGTGAAGATGTCGGCCACGTGGCCCATCGTCTTATAGGTGTAGATCTGCTTCCCGTCCGACGACGAGATGCCGGCGCTCTCCTGGCCGCGGTGCTGGAGCGCGTGGAGGCCGAGATGCGTCAGATTCGCCGCCTCGGGGTGGCCGTAGATGGCGAAGACGCCGCATTCCTCGTGGAACTTGTCGAGCGGGAGATCGTCAAACATGGGCTTCTGCATGCAGTGCGCTCTCCAATGCCGTGGACCAGATTCCCTGGACTTCGTTGACACGCGCGTCGATGAGAAGTTCGCCGCGATTCTCGATGGTCAACCGGGCCGAGCCGGTCCGGCCGATGACGGGAGCGGGCACTCCGTGGCGCTCGCAGATCGCAAGCACCGGCGACAGATTCGCCGTGGAAATCAACACGCGCGACGGGCCTTCATGGAACAGCAGCAACTCGAGCCGCAGGCCGCTGTCCAGCCGGATGGCGGCGCCGGTGCCCGTTTTGAACGTACTCTCGGCCAGAGCCCAGGCCAGACCCCCGTCGCTCAGATCGTGCGCCGTTTCGGCCAAACCCGCGACCACGATCTCGCGCACCGCGTCTTGCACCTTCTTTTCGAATTCGAGATCGATTCGCGGCGGCAGGCCCCACATCCGCTTCAGCACCTGCTTGGCATATTGTGTGCCGCCCATGCGCGTTTCATCCGCGGCGCCGATGCCGCCGACGAGCACGATGTCGCGGCCCTCGCCGCGGAAGCCGATGCCGGGCG
>JBEKHU010000205.1:0-6093 GCA_050012115.1 Bryobacteraceae bacterium
AGACACGCGTCTCCCAGTTCAGAATGTCTACGCCAATCGCCTTAAACCGCTCCTCGTTCAGCGCCAGTCGGACCCCGGGACGGCCCCCCGTCTCCGGGCCGCTGCCGAGTGCGACAATCAGGTCCTGAGCCATCAGCTCCGCCATGATCCGCGACACCGCCGCCTCGGAGAGGCTCGTTCGGCGAGCCAGCTCTGCGCGCGACAATTGGCGATGCCGCCGTAGCAGCCGCAGCACCGCCGCACGGTTCGCCGCCCTGAGGTGGCCGACCCGCAGGATGCGGCGTGGTTGGGATACACGTTCCATACCCAGCGTTTCTTACACCTGACAATAAAGCACTTTCAGCTTACGGTGGTTGGAGTGCCAGTTTCAACAAAAAATTGGGTTGACACTGAGAAAAAGTGCCGATAGTCTGATATCACGAGGTAGTTGAAGGGGAGCCCGGCACGACGTTTTCTGTATACTTTGTTCCAGACTGTTATAAAGCCCCCCCATGCGACCCCCTCTGTCCGAGCTGTCCAGGAGGTAAAGGACACATGATCACGTCCCAGCCTGCTTTCCCCCAGGCTTTGAAAAAGTTCCTTATTCTGCTGTTCCTGGTTGCCATCGCCTTGCCGCTGGCAGCCCAAACGGGCCTCGGGGTCGTGCACGGTACGGTCACCGATCAGAGTCGTGCCGTCATCCCCAACGCCAAGGTCACGCTCACAAACACGGCCACCGGGGTGGCGCGGACCGTCCAGACAACTTCGGTCGGCGCATTCTACTTCGGTTCTGTCCAAGTAGGGCCGTACACCGTCACGGTGGAGGTCGCGAGTTTCAAGAAATGGAACGGCACGTTGATCCTCGAGGCCGGCCAGGACGCCGTCGTCGAACCGGCCATGGAGGTCGGAAGCGTCGACGTGACCGTCCAGGTGAACGATGCGGCTCCGATCATAGAGACTGAGCAGGGCTCGCTCAGCGACGTCAAAGACGCTTTGCGAATCCACGACCTTCCACTCAACGGGCGGCAGGTCGCCAACCTGTTCAATCTCACCGCCGGCGTGGAAGGCGGCGGCAATCCGCGCACCAACGGCATGAAGGTGGGCTCTACGGAAATGGCGCTCGACGGCATCTCGCTGGTCGACCGCTTCACTGGCGGCGTCGCGCAGGTCCAGCCCGGCCTCGACATCATTCAGGAATTCCGCTTCGAGACCGCCGGCTCCGACGCAGCTTTCTCACGGCCCGCCTCCGTCTCCCTCGTCGCCAAGAGCGGTTCCAATCAGTTTCACGGCGACGCTTTCGAGACGACCCGCAACAACTGTTGCGGCCTGCACGATAGACAGCGCCAGGACGGAAACACACTGCCCAAGTACATCCGCAACGAGTTTGGCGGATTGGTCAGCGGTCCGGTCGTCAAGAACAAGGCCTTCTTCATGTATTCCTACGAAGGCATGAAGCTGCGCCAGCAGAGATACAGCCAGACTTCGGTGCCCAATTACGCCATCTGGAATGGCAATTTTGTCGGAGCCACCGACGGCGCCGGTGATTTCTATACGATCTACGATCCGCTGACCACCAAGGCCGACGGCACCCGCGTCCCCTTCACGGGCAATCTGATCCCGGCGGGCCGGATCACCGCCTTCTCCAAGACCATGCAGAGTATCACTCCGACGCCGACAATCGCTTCCGCCGATCCCTGGACGGACATCAATTACAAGGTCTATTATCCGATCACCCAGGACTACCACACTCAGACCGCGAAGTTCGACGAGGTCTTCTCCTCGAAGGACAACATGTCCGTGCGTTGGACGAATTCATCCCAGAGGAATGTGACCTCCGGCGGCCGCTTCGGCTTTCCGCCGCTCGGCTGCGGCAACTGCGGCGGCACCGGGCTCAGCACCTACGGTCTGACCTCCGTCGTAGCCCGTGAAGTTCACGTCTTCAAGCCCACGTTGTTGAATGAGTTCCAGGCTTCCGTCAACCGCTCCCCGAACCACCAGGGTGAACTCTCCGACAGCACCAACTGGGCCGACAAGCTCGGCTTGCCCAATCCCTTCGGCTCCGTTGGCTGGCCGACGATTTACTCCAGCGACGGTCAGTTCCTGTATTACGGCGGCTGGGACGCCGGCAACCCCAAGGACCAGAAGCTGACCCAATATCAGCTCGACGACAACGTCACCTGGATCAAGGGCAAGCACACCATGCAGTTCGGCGCCCGCGCGCGCGTGGAACGGAACAACGTCCGCGAGATGCAGCAGGCGCAGGGCAGCGACAGCTTCTACAGCGACTGGACCGCCCTGTACGATCCCAAAAACCAGATACAGGTCCCCTACAGCGGTAGCGGAATGGCAAGTGTGGAACTCGGGCTTCCGACCTACCTCAGCAACCAGTTCAACCGCGGCTACTTTTACTTCCAACAGAAAGAGTACGGGGCGTACTTCCAGGACAGTTGGAAGGTCAATCGCAAGCTGACCATCAATTATGGCCTGCGCTGGGATAAGTGGACTCCCTACGCCGAGAAGTACAACCGGCTGTTGAATCTGGATATGAGTGCCATCACCGCCACCAACATGAACGTGCTCACGCCGGGCCTTTCAACCATGGAGTCCCTCCCCAATGTCCCGCCCGACGTTCTGACGGCTTGGGCGGGGCGCGGCTTGACCTGGACCACGGCCCAGCAGGCGGGGGTCCCGCTCGCGCTCACGCCGAACGTCAACAAAGATTTCGGCCCAAGGTTGGGCGTCGCCTATCAGCTCAGCCCCAAGTTCGTCTTGCGCGCGTCGTATGGTATGTATTACTGGCCGACGCCGCTCTCCCAGATCCTCCAGACCTCGCGCACCAATCCGCCCCTGAACCTGCGATTTGAGAACAACGTAGCAATCCAGAATGGAAATAACTACGTCTACGCCCTGTCCGTCGTTCCGGCGCCGACCGATTACGTCGGCGGGGCCACGGTCTCGGCCACGTCAGTCTCTTCCTCATCGCAGGCCTTCACTCCGCTCGACTTCCGCCACTGGTCCGACGACAAGATGCAGCAGTATACCTTCGTGATCGAACGGGAAATGGCCAAGAACACTTCCCTGCGGCTAAGCTACATCGGCAACCATGGCAGCGGCTTGGAGCAGCGCTGGGCCTACAACGATCCCATCTCCCTATTCAATTACCGGGCCTCGACCGGCCTCCTCGGCCCCAGCGACCCCACAAACCACAACAAGCCCAACCCCAACAACGGCGATCTTCGCCGTGTAAACCCTAACTGGAGTGGCCAGGCAATCGCGCATAACGGCTATTCCAACACCCAGTCGGTGCAGTTCGAATTCGAGCACCGCTACTCTCACGGATTGACCGTCCAGGCGTTCTACACCTACGCCCATGCCATGAGTACGACCGACGCCAGCGGTAACAGTTCCGGTGACGGCAACATCGCCGCCAATGGTTCGGGTTACTCGTTCGAAGTTCCCCAGAATGGCGAGATTCTGGGTGACCCGAATCTGAGCCCCTCCCAGCGGCTCAGGCTCGGCTACACCAACTCCGGCGACGTTCCGCCCCAGCACGTCCGCTGGAACGGCGTTTACGAACTGCCTTTCGGTAAGGGCAAGCAGTTCGGACGCTCCGCCTCCGGTTGGCTGAACCAGGTCATCGGCGGCTGGTCGCTCGCTTTCATCGGCGAGTGGAGGAGCGGCACCTGGATGGGAGTGAGTTCCTCTTACTACCTCTTCGGCGACCCGACCATCAGCAAAGGCGACCGGGTCATGACCTACTACGCCGGCGCGCCGCAGCAGGTCTATTTCAAGGGCTACTTTCCCTCCCAAAACGTCACGGTGAACGCCTCCCAGGTCCAGGCGCTCGTTCCGGTCGACCCTTCCAAACGGGTTCTCACCAGAGTCGGCAACAACGATAACCTCATTCCCCAGACCCTGGCCAACGGAACGGTCGTCAGCACCAACGTCAACTCCGGCATGATCACCTGGAATGCGCGCAACTTCCTCCAGGGTCCAGGCATGTGGAATGAGGACCTTTCGCTCTACAAGACGTTCACCATCAAGGAGCGCTACAAGCTGCGCTTCACCGGTGACTTCTTTAACGCCTTCAATCACCCCAACAATCCCAACCCCAACACCGGTACGGGGTTGCTCAACATGAGTACCCAGACGAATGATCCGCGCATCATTCAGCTCTCCGGCAAGTTCGAGTTCTGATCCTTTTGCGGCGGCCCGGTCTCATCTGAGGCCGGGCCGCCGTTGTCTGTTACCATCGGTTTAGCTGTGTTCTTCCCGCCCTCGGATAATCTCTCCCGCGGAGCTTTCATTGGTTTGGTTGCCATCGCGCTCGTGCTCGGCATGGGCGCATGCCGTACCGCTCCGCCCCCCTCCTCCGGGCCCGCCGCGGCCGTCTCCCAGCCCTTCCGCTTGGATGATCATTTCGATCTGACCAAACTCACGACTGCCTCCTCCGCCTCCTCCCGCATTCTCGAAGCCGACCCCGTGGTCTGGCGCTTCCATGAGCAGAAGACCGACTGGCAGTTGCTCCGCGGCCGCATGGGTTTCAAGCCCCCGGGACTGCTCGTGCTCAAGGGCGAGGGCAGCACGCCCGTGATCGGTGCGCGGAACCGCCCCGCCATCGACTGGAGCCGTTACGAGACGATGCGCATCCGTATGATTGTCGAGGGCGGCAGCGAGATCAAGCTCCGGCTCGGCGACGCGGTCATGACTCAGAAGCTCGCCCCGCCCATGGAGTGGATGGTCTACCGCTTCGATCTCCCCAAAGTCTCATCCGGTTTTACCCACCCGCTGGCGATCATGCCCACCGACGACCTGCAGGCCACCGTAAACATCGATTTCATCGAACTCGTCCCGCGCAAAGAGACTCTCACCAGCCCCGCCGGGCGCGCCTCGATCGGCAAGCTCGACGACTATCGCAATACGCTGTACGCCCGCGCGCCCGCTTCCATCGCCTTCGACGTCCCTGTGCCCCAGGCCGCCCCCGTGCTGCATTTCGGCATGGGAGTTTCCGGGAAGGCTCCCGTGAAGTTCCGGATCCTCGCCGGACCGTCCGCGGCCGAACTGTTTTCGAAGACGCTGAGCGACCCCGATCGTTGGGAAGACGCCGAGGCTGATCTCTCGGCCTATGCCGGGACCACCGCCCACATCGTCCTGGAGACCTCGACGAAAGCCGCGGATGCGGTGGGTTTCTGGGCCAATCCGCTCGTCCTCAGCCGCACTCTGCCCCGCCGCCCCAACGTTCTGTTGTATGTCGTCTGCACCCTGCGGCCGGACCACACCAGCCTCTACGGCTATTCCCGCGAGACCACACCGTTCCTCAAGCAGCTCGGCGCCTCCTCGGTCGTCTTCGACGATGCCGTCGCCCAGGCCTCCTGGACCAAGGCTTCGGTGCCCTCCATCCTGACCTCGCTGCAGGCCTACACCCACGGCCTCGTCGATGAGGCCGACACCATCCCGCGCGGTGCCATCACCCTGGCGGAGCAGCTTCGGGCTGCCGGCTATGTCACGGCCAGCATCGTCGCCAACCCCTTCGCCGGCCGCGCCAGCGGCCTCGATCGCGGCTTCGACTACGTCATGGAATATCCGGTCGTCCAGCGCCAGCGCACCGACGCCGTCGATCGCGGCACCGACTCCGCGGCCATCAACCGCGCCATTCTGCCCTGGCTCGAGCTCCACCGCGACGAGCCGCTCTTTCTTTTCGTTCTCTCAACCGACCCCCACGCGCCCTACCGTCCGCCTGCCGAGTTCGAGAAACAGTTCACCAATCCCGCCGAGACCGAGCAGTTCAATAAGGACTACGCCAAGCTCCGCGACATCCGTGCTTACGGTGGCGGCGCCACGGTCACCCGCGCCGAGATTCGCGCCCAGGGCATCGACCCCGAAGCCTTCACCAGGCGCGCCGTCGAGCGCTACGACGGCGAAATCGCGCACAACGACCACAGCATCGGACTGCTCCTCGGCAAGTACAAGGAACTCGGCCTGCTCGATAACACTCTGGTCGTCTTCGCCTCCGATCACGGCGAGGAGTTTTGGGAACACGGCCTCGGCGCGCACGGCCATTCGCTCTACGCCGAGCTGATCCACGTCGCCCTGTTGATGTGGAATCCGAAGCTG
>JBEKHU010000206.1:0-6093 GCA_050012115.1 Bryobacteraceae bacterium
CGATTGGCGATTATGGGTATGAACGGCCAGCGGCGCGGACGAATTGAGGAGAAGCACACAGCATGGGCAGCAGACGAACGTTTCTGGCGGGGGCGGGCGCCGCCGTAATATCCCAACTCCCCGCGGCACGGGCGCTGGCGGCGAACGACCGGATCCGGATCGCGGTGCTGGGCGTGCACGGGCGCGGCCAGGATCACATCGCGAGCCTCATGAAACAGCCCGACGCGGAAGTCGCCGTGCTGTGCGACCCCGACCTGCAGGTGGCGTGGGAGCGCGCCGCGGAGTTCGAGAAGACCTACGGCAGGCAGGTGCGGATCGAACAGGACCTGCGGCGCGTGTTCGACGACAAAGGGATCGATGCGGTGACCATCGCCACGCCCAACCACTGGCATGCGCTGGCCACGATTTGGGCGTGCCAGGCGGGCAAGGACGTGTACGTCGAGAAGCCGGGCGCGCACAACATTTTTGAGGGCCGCAGGATGGTGGAGGCGGCGCACAAGTACGGGCGGATTGTGCAGCACGGCGTGCAGTTGCGCAGCTCGGAAGCGATCCAGGAGGCGGTCGCGCATCTGCGCAAGGGCACGATCGGGAACGTGTACATGGCGCGCGGGCTGGTGTTCCGCTGGCGGCCATCAATCGGACACAAAGGCAACGAGACGCCGCCGGCGGCACTGAACTACGACCTGTGGACGGGGCCGGCCGAACAGGAGCCGTTCTCGCGACGGCTGGTGCATTACAACTGGCACTGGACCTGGAATTACGGCAATGGCGACGTGGGCAACCAGGGCATCCACGAGACCGATATGTGCCTGTGGGGCCTGGGCATGGAGCGGCTGCCGAAGAAGATCACGGCGATGGGAGGAAAGTACCTGTTCGACGACGACAAGCAGACGCCCGAGGTGCTGACGACGCTGTTCCAATACCCCGAGGAGAAGAAGCTGATCCAGTTCGAGGTGCGGCCCTGGTGCACGAACCGGGAGGATGGAGCCGATGTCGGCAACATCTTCTACGGCTCGGAGGGGTACCTGGTGATCAACGGGTACAACTCCTACCAGATCTACCTCGGCCAGAAACGGGAGAAGGGCCCGGCGCGGAAGACCGGTGAACCGCTGGACGATCACTTCGCCAACTGGCTGAAGGCGGTGCGTTCGCGCAAGACGGAGGAACAGAACGGCCCGGTGGAGACGGCGCACCGCGCTTCGGCGCTGGCGCACCTGGGCAACATCTCGTTCCGGTTGGGCCGCGTCCTGGAGTTCGACGCCGCGCGCGAGAAACTCGTGGGAGACGCCGAGGCGGACACCATGCTGACGCGGAAGTACCGCGAGCCGTACGTGGTGCGCGAGACGGCGTAGCGCGAGGCTCCTGCCGCCGCGGCGCGGCGCGCATCGCCCGGGGTCGTGGCGAGCCGTTACCCGGCCGTGGGGGGGGTCCTGGGCGGGGCCATGCTCCACAGGCGGTCGCCGGAGCGTTCGTTGTCCCACATGGTGGTGGGTTCGAAATAGCCCGCGCCCGGCGCCAGGTGCTGGCGAACGGCATCCTCGTTGAGGGTGATGCCCAGGCCCGGCTTGTCGGGGACGGTGATGAAGCCCTTGTTGATGATGGGCTTCTCGATGCCTTCCACCAGGTCCTGCCACCAGGGGACATCGAGCGAGTGGTTCTCGCAGGCCAGGAAATTTTCGGTGGCCGCGGCGCAGTGTACGCTGGCCAGGGCGCCGATGGGCAGGCCGGCATAGTGCATCGCCATCGGCACGCCGTACTCCATGGCCGCGTCGCCGATCTTATGTGTTTCCAGGATGCCGCCCGAGGTGGAGATGTCGGGGTGAATCTTGCGGACGGCCTGTTTCTGGCACAGATTGATGAAGCCCTCCTTCAGGTAGATGTCTTCGCCGGTCAGGATCGGTATGGGGCTTTCATCCGAAATGTGCTTCAACAGGTCGGTGTACTGCCAGGGGATCACATCCTCGAGCCACTCCAGGTTGTATTTCTCATAGGCGCGGGCGAGGCGGATAATCGAGTTCACGCCGACGTGGCCCAGGTGGTCCATGGAAAGCGGGATTTCCATGCCCACGGCTTCGCGGATGGCGGCGACAAACTCGCACAGCTTCTCGATGCCCTTGTCGGTGACCTCCATCCCGGTGAACATGTGAGGGAGGCCGAACCTCTCCCAGCGGCTCATATCCGAGGGGCGGGTCAGGGTGTCGGGGATGCTGGAGACCATCTCCACGCCCAGGTCCATCTTCAGCCAGGTCAGACCCATGACCTCCTTGCGCTCTTTCATGCGCTGGGCGTAGATTTTGGGATCCCTCGACTCTTCGGTGTCGGCGTAAATGCGGATTTTGTCGCGGAATTTGCCGCCCAGCATCTGGTAGATCGGCACCCCGTAGACCTTGCCGGCAATGTCCCACAGCGCCTCTTCGATGGCCACCACTCCGCCGGCCTGCCGCGCGTGGCCGCCGAACTGCTTGATGCGGTTGAACAACTGGGTGATGTTGAGCGGATTCTGGCCGACGACGCGGCTTTTGAGGATCAGGGCATAGGTCGAACTGGCGCCGTCGCGGACCTCGCCGAGCCCGTAGACGCCCTGGTTGGTGTCGAGCCGGACGATGGTGCAGGGGCTGGGCCCGGGCTTCACCACCTTGGCGATGCGCAGATCCGTGATCTTCAGAGTCGAGGGGCTAGAAGCGGTATTCACATTCTTGATCGGCGTCTCCTGGTCGGCCTTGGCGCTTTTGCCTAGCAGCGCTCCCGCCAGCAGCGTGGCCGACGACCTGAACAGACCTCTTCGGCCAATCTTGCCGGCATTCTGATTCGACATTCGTCCTATCCCTTTCCGCGAGTTTAGAGTCAACTAAACGCTCATTGTAGTACTAAACAGTCC
This sequence comes from Bryobacteraceae bacterium, assembly GCA_050012115.1. Classification (GTDB taxonomy): domain Bacteria; phylum Acidobacteriota; class Terriglobia; order Bryobacterales; family Bryobacteraceae; genus CAIVVT01. The sequence goes on from JBEKHU010000206.1 coordinate 2,879, forward strand.
ATGAACGCCGCGAACCAGACGGAGAGCGCGCCGAAGGCTGGGCAGAGAGGCGTGGACGGTTTGCTGGCTCAAAACCCGATCGAGGCCGAAGGATTCATAACGAGCCAGTTGCACGGCTACTTCGACACTTTGGGGACCCCGCCGATCAGAGTGAGCAGGCCGCCGTCGACGGTCCAGACGGCGCCGGTCACGAAGGACGCGCCGGGGTGCGCGAGGAAAGCGATGACTTCCGCGATTTCCTCCGCTTTCGCGATCCGGCCGAGCGGGTGCATCCGGGCGCAGGCCTCGTAGACCGAGTTGGGATCCGGATCGAGCGCGGCCGAGGCGGCGAACATCGGCGTGTCGACGCTGCCGGGGCAGACTTCGTTCACGCGGATTCCATCGGCCGCGAAATCGAGGGCCATCGAACGCGTGAGCCCGGTGAGCGCGTGCTTGCTGACGGCGTAGGCGAAGACGTTGCGCTGGGTCGCCAGAGCCTGGACGGAGGAGACGACGACGATCGACCCGCCGCGCCCGCGCATGTGCGGAATGGCGGCGCGAGCCACGTTCCAGACGCCGCGCAGATTGATGTCCAGCACGCGGTCCCAATCGGCGTCGGTGGTAGTCAGCGCCGTGCCGTAGGCCTGGATCCCGGCGGCGGCGACGACGATATCGATGCCGCCGGCCTGCGCGGCGATGCCGTCGACCGCGGCCTGGACCTGGTCGAAGCGGGCGACGTCGGCCTGGAAGGCCGGCAGTCCGCTCGCCGCATCGCTCACGTCCAGGACGAAGACGCGCGCTCCACGCTGGTTCAGTAACCCGGCCGCCGCGGCCCCGATGCCCGACGCGCCGCCCGTCACGATCGCCACGCGATTGCCGAAATCCATGGTCCTACCTCCAGCCCCCGCCTCAGGACAATGATAACCTCGGGCGCGGAGCAGCCGGGCGTTCCACGCGGGCATTCAAGTGATGTGCGGCGAACGGGCCCAGCGCATGCGACGCGGGCAGTCACCCTGCGTGCCAATAGAAAGCTGCCTGGAGAAAGTTGCATGTTTGGCACGCAGCGGCGTCACAGCGGCGTCACACACAACCACGCCGCGCCGTGCGCCTGATAACATCGGCAGTTATGCCGCAGCCCACACCGCCGCAACCCGAGATGACGGTGAAAGCCGTCGCTCTGGGCCTCTTTCTCGCGCTCGTCTTCGGCGCCGCCAACGCCTATCTCGGCATGAAGGCCGGGCAGACCGTGGCGGCGACGATTCCGGCCGCGGTGATCGCCATGGCGCTGTTCCGTCTGCCGGCGTTCCGCGGCGGCGTCCTCGAGCAGAACATCGCGCGGACGGCCGGCAGCGTGGGCGAAGCGCTCGTGGCCGGCGCGATCTTCACGATTCCGGCGTTCCTGATGGTCGAGATCAACGGCGTCCGGCTGTGGTCGGACTTGCGGTCGCATTACTGGGCGGCGTCGCTGATTCTGCTGGCCGGAGGGCTGATCGGCATCTTCTTCATCGTGCTGCTGCGGCGCGCGCTGTGCGTCGAGGCCGGCCTGCCGTTTCCGGAGAGCGTGGCGAGTTACGAGATCGTCCGCGCGGGCCAGGATTCCGGCGATGCGCCGCGCTACATTTTCGGCGCGATGGGCTTCGGCGGCCTGATCCAGATTCTGAAGGACCCGCGTGGGCTGCCGGTCATCCGCGAGTTCACCGAGGGCTTCATCCGCTTCCCCCGCTCCGTGGTCCGGCATTTCAACTTCGAGAAGCAGCCCATCGGCGACGTCACGCATTTCGGGGGCATCCAATGGTCCACGCCGAGCCTGTCGCCGGCGCTGCTCGGCATCGGCTACATCATCGGGCCGGAGCTCTCGGCGATCAACTTCTCGGGCGGCGTGCTGGCGTGGTGGATCTTCATTCCGCTGCTGCTGTTCTTCGATCCCGACCTGCCTCGGCGCATCGGCAGCACCGACCCATCGCTGGCGGCCTACACGCTGTGGTTCAACGTCGTGCGTCCCATCGCCGTCGGTACCATGCTGGTCGGCGCTGCCAAGACGATGTGGGGCATGCGCGGCTCACTGGCGGAGTCCCTGAAGGGCGCCTTCGCCGCATCCACACGTGCCGCACATGAGGTGCACCTGGTGGAACGCACCGAGCAGGATATCCCAGCCAAGTGGATCCTCCCGGCGATCGCGGTGCTGCTGGTTCCGATCGCGTTCATCTATTACTTCTTCACGGGCGGATGGATGCCGGCCATCGTCGCGGCGCTGGTGATGTCGGTCACCGGGTTTGTGCTTTCGGCGGTCGGCGGATACCTGGTGGGCATGGTGGGCAGCTCGAACCAGCCGCTCTCGGGGCTGACGCTGTCGGCGCTGCTGATCTCGGCACTGCTGATGGTGACCATCGGCGTGACCGGCCTGGCGGGCGTTGCGGCAGTGCTGGGCGTGGCGGCCGTGGTATGCGTGGCGTGCTCGGTGTCCGGCTCGCTGATCCAGGACCTGAAGGCCGGCCACTTGTTGGGCGGCACTCCGTGGAAGATGGAACTGGTCGAGATGCTGACCGTGGCCGTGCTGGCGTTCTTCCTGATGGGCCCGATCATCGTGCTGCACGAGGCCAACCTGGCCGATGGCGGCATCGGCGGACGGTCGCTGCCCGCGCCGCAGGCGGGGCTGATGGCGCAACTGGCGAAGGGCATCGTCGGCGGCGAGATGGCGTGGGGCCTGCTGGTAATCGGCGCGGCCTTCGGCATCGCGCTGATCATGTGCGGCGCGAAGAGCCCGATGCTGATCGCCGTCGGCATGTATCTGCCATTCAACACCTCGTCGGCGATCTTCGCCGGCGGCGCGATGAAGTTCTTCCTCGACCGCCTGAACGAACGCGCCACGCCGGAGCGCCGGGCGGCAGTGGAAGAGAAGGGCACGCTGCTGGCGAGCGGGCTGATCGCGGGCGAGGCGATCCTGGGTATTCTGCTGGCGGTGCTGGCGGTTTCGAAGATGCCGTCGCTGGTGCACGCGCTCACCGGGGCGCAGGAGTTTTCCTGGTTCCCCGCCCTGGGCGGATGGATCTCGCTGCTCGGTTTCGCGGCCGTGGCCTGGGTGCTAATCGGGATCCCGCGGCGGCACCGCAGCGGGTCGTAGTTCACAGCCTGGCGGGCGCCGCCCGGCAGGCAACGGGAAACCGGCTACTACCCTCTCCGCATCTCCGGCAATGATATGCTGACTGCCGACGCGTCCCGGGGCGGGCCGCCGGGCG